>NZ_VDHF01000043.1:0-33520 GCF_006228025.1 Testudinibacter crocodili | reverse complement strand
AAGATCAACAGACCCTACATAAAAAGACACAAAAAACGCCAAAACAGGATCTCGAGCTCGCCAAGGCTCGAATGAAACAAATTAAAGAGGAATTCAAACATGTCTGATGAGAAATTAGAATTTACCACCCTTGATGAATTTAAAAATGAATTATTATCAAGCGACCCAAGCTTTGCAGAGCGACATCAAGCCCGACAAATCCAGCTACAAATGCTGAATGAATTAAAACAAGCTCGTCTTGCGCAAAAACTATCGCAAAGTGATATTGCAAAACGCTCTGGTATCAAAATGCAAAATATTAGCCGTTTAGAGCGAGGTTTAGTTTCACCAACAATTGAAACATTAATCCGCTATGCTATTGCTGTTGGCGGCTCGTTCTGTCTACAACTGAAATCAAACAATTAGTAAATCGATCTCTATTTTGATTGACACTTGTTTTAGTCTGCGAAAAGGATAAATCCTTCAGTCATTTATCCCTTTCTTGTTAAAAAACAGCCTAACTTAAATCTACCTCTTTGGCAAAAAAGTAGGTTGTGACAAAACCGACCAGATAAGCGGTGATTGTGCCAGCCAGATAAATGGCGATTGCAGCAAATACGCCGTTTGGTCCGGTCAACAGCGGAATTGCCAGTAACCCAGAAGGTCCGAAGACGCTGTTCAATCCCATCGGGAAGCCCAAATAGGCGATCAAACCAATCACAAAACCACCGGCTGCGCCACCGATACAGGCGGTGATAAAGGGTTTAACTCTCGGCAGCGTCACGCCATAAATCAGCGGTTCACCAATGCCTAAAAAGCCCGGTAAAATGGCGCCTTTAATCTGTGAACGCAACAACGAACTTTTATTCGCCATTACATACAACGCAATTGCCGCACCAACTTGCCCAGCACCTGCCATTGCCAAAATCGGAAACAGCGCATTGAAGCCTTGCGTTTCCACAAGAGCAAAATAGACCGGCACAAAACCTTGGTGAATACCAAACATCACCGACAGCAGAAACAGCCCTGCCAACACCGCACTTCCAAACGGATTGCCGTTCAAATGGCTGAACAACCAAGACATGCCGTTAAACAGCACCACGCCAAGTGGCATGATCAGCAAGAAAGTGAATGCGCCCATCATTAACAGCGTGATGGTTGAGGTCAGCAGCATATCTAGATTATCTGGAATAAATTTTCGCACCCACTGTTCAATTTTAGCCCCGACAATCGCCGCAATCAGCACGCCGATGATGTTGCCGCGCGGATCGATCTCCAAGCCAAAAAAGCTGCTCATGCCGGAATAGATCCCTTTAGTCGCTTCGGGGTTATAGCCAAGAATAAAAAATGAGGCGATAATCGCACCGTTGACTCCGGTGCCACCGAAGGCTTTCGCCGCATTATAGCCGATCATGATGCTTAAAAAGCTGAACAAACCTTTGCTGAACACTTTTAAATAGCCGATCAACGCGACCAAAGTCGCATTCGGCGCTTCCACACCGGCAACAAACGATTGATCCAACAGGGTTCCGATGCCCAGCAATAATCCGGCACCGATAAAACCGGGAATCAGCGGAGTAAAAATTGTCGCAAATTTACTTAAAAATTGGTGCATTCCGCTGCTTTGCTGTTGTTTCAGTTGCTGTTTATTGCTTTGAGCAATATCATTCAGATCGTGAGATAGCGCACTTTGTTGCAAATAGCTGCGACACAGTTCGGCGGCTTTTCCGGCTTTGCCCGGCCCTAGAATAATTTGCACTTGATCTTGCATATTCACCACGCCCATCACCGCCTCAAGCCGTTTCAGTTTTTCCAGCTCTACTGCTTGCGGCTGATTGACTTTTAAACGTAAGCGAGTCATACAATTGCCAACTGAAGCAATATTTTCCGCACCACCGAGTAACGTCACAACTTGTGCAATAAACGCTGGGTTGATCCCTGCCGCTTGTTTTGTCTCTGCCATAATGCCCTCCTGTTTTTATTGCTGATGCTGATATTGTTGCTGATTTTGTTGCTGAAAGTGAAATGCCAACGCTTGTCGGATAAAGCCATGATGCTGCGCCAGCAAACGCTCAGCTTGCGCAGCCGAAAGATCTGCCAGCAGCATTAAAATCGCTGTTTTACAATGTTGTTTACTCGCCTGTAACGCCTGTTCCGCCTGCTGTTGTTGGCAGCCAGTGGCTTGCATAACAATATTCTTCTGCCGCTCAATCAACTTGTGATTTGTCGCTTGCACATCGACCATCAAGTTGCCGTACACCTTGCCGCTGCGCACCATCGCTGCTGTCGTCAGCATATTCAGCACCAATTTTTGTGCCGTACCGGCTTTCATGCGTGAGGAACCGGTCACCACTTCTGCCCCGACCGCCACACAAATCGCAATCTGTGCCTGTTGCAATAAAGCTGAATCGGGATTGCAGGCAATGCCTGCCGTCACGCAGCCGGTCTGTTTGGCACACTCAATACCGCTCAGTACATAGGGCGTGCGTCCGCTGGCGGCAATCCCGACCACCACATCGTGTTGATTCAATTGAATTTGTTGCAGATCTTCGATCGCTGCCTGCCGGTTGTCTTCCGCATTTTCTACTGCACTGAAAACCGCACTTTGACCTCCGGCAATCAAAGCAATCACCTGATTCGGGTCAGTACCATAGGTCGGTGGACATTCGCTGGCATCCAAAATTCCCAAGCGCCCGGATGTGCCTGCGCCCAGATAAATCAAGCGTCCGCCACGTTGAAATGCGGCGACAATCTGCTCCACCGCTTGTGCAATCGATGGAATTTGCGTGGCGATAATCTGCGGCACTTTTTGATCTTCCTGATTGATCAGGCGTAAAATATCAACGGTGGATAAGCGATCAAGCTGCTCCGATTGTGGATTACGGCTTTCTGTGATCAATTGATTCAGTTTTTCCGGCATTCGCCCTCCTAATCTGATGTGGGTGATCAATATTTATGGCGGCTGATCCTTGACTGAATCAGCATTAAATACTAATTTATTCAAAATAAATCAAAATACAAGAATTATTTATTCCATTTGTGAGGCAACTATGGGTTTTTTAAACAAAATTGAACATCTACTGGGCAGTTATTCCAAAACCGAGCTGAAAATTGCCGAATTTATTTTGCAGCACAGCCTTCAAGTCAAAAATCTTTCCTCATCAAAATTAGCCGAAACCATCGGCGTCAGCCAATCAGCGATAATCAAATTCAGTCAAAAATTGGGGCTGCGTTCCTATACTGAATTCAGAGTCGCCATCAGTGAGGACTTGGCACTGAACGGCAAAATCAAATTGCACGACGACATCGGTTTGGACGACAGTCTGGCGACGGTTGCTGAAAAATTGTTTCAGGAAAAACAACAAGCGTTGCAGGAAACCTATCGGATTAATTCATTGGGCGTGCTGCAACAGGTGTTGACACTGCTGAACCGCGCCAAGAAAATTTTATTAATTGGCATCGGTAATTCGGCGTTGGTGGCTAAAGATTTTGCTTATAAGCTGAATAAAATTTCGATTACTGCTTTAACCGAAATGGATACCCACGCCCAGCTGGTGCTCAGCCAAACCTTAACCGCTGAGGATTTGCTGTTTGTGATCTCTTTTTCCGGACAAAAAAAGGAATTATTGTTAGCTGTTGAAACGGCAAAAGCACAGAATGTGCCGGTGGTTGCGCTGACTTCCGCAAGCTTTAACCCGCTGCATCAAGCCGCCGATCAACTGCTGTTTTCGATTGCCGATGAATCGTTGTACCGTAGCTCTTCGATCGCTTCGCGCACCGCACAACATGCGATAACCGATCTGCTGTTTATGGGCTTGCTGCAACAGAATCAACAAACAGCGTTGGCGCAAATTGAACGCAGCAAACAACTGATTGCCCGACTATAGTATCGTACTAAAAATAATAGAAAAACCGCACTTTCGCTCGCTGAAGTCACAACACAGTGTCCATCAGAGATTAAAAGTGCGGTTTTAAGGGGATTCAAAATCCTGATGTCTTAGGCTTTAGCGCCCAGTTTGCTCACGGTTTCTGCGGTTGTCCACAGATCATTGGCGATCAAACGGAAGTTCACCAGTGCCGCCAAATAGCCGTCACCTTCCGGAATTTTTGGTCCGGCAGTCGCATCTTTCACCACCGTCACTTCAAAACCTTGTTCGATAAATTCACGCAAATGTGATTCGATACATAAATTGGCTGCCATGCCTGCCAAAATGACTTGATCTACGCCTTGTTTACGCAGTTGCAGCACCACATCATTGGTTTCCGGGCCAAATACTTTATGCGGACTGGCAATAATCGTTTTGCCGTCATAGATATACGGTTTGTACTCTTCCATAAAATCGGCCCCTGAACCTTCGAAACCTTCCAAGGTATACGGTCCTTTACGCGCAAACATGCCACTGTCGTGCATAAAATGCTCGCCCGGACCACCAAATTTCCACGAATGATCCACCGGATAATAATAGTGTGGGGAAACCACCACCGGAATCTCCGCCGCTTTTGCAGCTTTAAACAGGCTTTCGATATTCGGCACAGTGTTATTGCGGGTAATACTTTCACCCATCACGCCCCAGCTGATTCCTTTCGGGCTTAAAAAATCCACTTGTGGATCAACCACCACCAATGCAACCCGTTTTTTATCCAGCTTCATACCGTGACGCGGCATGCCGTATTGTTGCGGCTCTGCATAGGGATCAGCTGCTTTATTGTCTTTAGCTGTTGCGACCGCACTTAAGCCCATTGCACCTAATGCCGTTGCCGCCATTGCGATTTGTGATCCTTTGCCCAGTACCTGACGGCGTGTAGTATCGATTTGTTGTGCTTTATGCTCATTACTCATAATAATCACCTTTTTTTCATTGACTAATTAATTTGAAAACCCAAGAATATTTGAAAGACCAAGAGTGCTTCACATCTTGATGAAATATCATGTTGTTGCCTCTCCCCATTTGGAACGAGATGAAGTATAGCGTGAGCCCGATAACAAAAATTAACCGTTCGTCCGGACTTTTTAACCGAATAACTGTTCAATAGACTCTAGGATAATTCATGGATCCGTTAGCCGAATTTTTTACCCGCTTCGATTTCCGTAGTGATCTGTTTTTCAGCAGTTTGCTATGCCGAATCGGTGAATTTAACGAGCCGAATAAAAGCTATCTGCACATTGTCCATCAAGGTGCATTTAATATGATGTTGAGTAACCATGTTCAAAAACGGGTGCACGAACCCTGCGCCATTTTTTGTCCGAACAGCACCTTGCACCGCTTAAACCCACTCGATGAAAACGGAATGAGTGTCTCTTGTATCAGTTTTGATTTTGGTGAGGGTGTCACCAACCCACTCAATCAGGCATTGGACGAATGTGTGATAATGCCTCTGAACCAACACCCTGAGCTTTCCGCCTTAAGTAGTGCGGTTTATCAGGAATATCACAGCGAACAGCCGGGCAAAGCGGTTTCAATTCATCATCTGTGCGCTTATTTTCTGATTCGGGTTATTCGTTACGGTTTACAGCAGCAGCAACTGACCAGCGGTTTTCTGTGCGGTTTAGGCGATGCCAAATTGGGCAAAGTGCTGAGCGCACTTCACCAAAAACCGGCTGAAGCTTGGCAATTGGACAATATGGCGGAATTAGCCAATATGTCACGCTCTCACTTTGCAGCACACTTCAAAAAAGTCATCGGGATTCCGGCAATGGATTACCTAACCCAATGGCGCTTAACCCTTGCTCAGCGCAAAATGCGTAGTGGTTTGCCGATTGCAATCGTCGCAGAAGAAGTCGGTTATCAATACGCCAGTGCCTTCAGCCGAATTTTCACTGCGAAAATCGGGCTGTCGCCGTTAAAATGGCTGGCTAAACAGCAGCAATCTGATCAATAAATCCAAGCAGATCAATCAATGAAAATTAACCTGAAAAAAATCGGCAAAAACTTACTGTCTCTTTTCCTGACGTTTATCGTCATCAGTCTGATATTAGACTGGTACCGTAAGCCTGAGGTGCCGCCCGATGCTGCTACGACCGCACTTTACGATCTACAACAGCAGCCATTTTTTCTGGCGCAGTTGAGCCAAGATCGCCCGGCAATTCTGTATTTTTGGGGGACATGGTGCAGTTACTGTCGCTACACATCCCCGGCAATAGATCGATTAGCAAAAGAGGGAGTGCCGGTGGTGACCGTCGCGCTGCGGTCTGGCGATACTGAAACGGTGCAAGCCTATTTAGATAAACATCAATACCAGTTCACCAGCGTCAACGACCCCAAAGGAACCATTGCCGCACAATGGCAGGTTGCCGTCACCCCGACTATCATTATTTTCGACCAAGGCAAAATGGAGTTCGCCACCACCGGCTTGAGCAGCTATTGGGGGCTCAACGTGCGGTTATGGCTGGCACAGTGGTTTTAACAACCGGCAATCTGCAAACCATCTGCTGAAAATTTTTGAAGATTATCGCAAATCCGTTGATTAACACTGTTCAAAGCGCTAAAAATTGCTATTTTAAACAGGATCCTTTTGCTTCATTGACTTCAATAATACCGGAGGGTTTTATGAGTGGTTTTTGGCTGGTTATCCTGCTGGTGGCAGGCATTCTGTTTATCGTGATTTCCACCGCAAAATACAAATTGCACCCTTTTCTGGCGCTGTTACTCACGGCTTATGCCATTGCACTGTGCGCCGGACTGCCGATTGCCGACACGGTGAAAACCATCACCAGCGGATTTGGCGGTATTTTAGCCTACATCGGTATCGTGATTGTGTTGGGCACAATCATCGGCACAATTTTGGAAAAAACCGGCGCAGCGATTACCATGGCAGATTTTGTACTACGCAAAGTCGGGCGCAAACGTCCGGTGCTGGCAATGAGTATTATCGGCTACATCGTATCGATTCCGGTGTTTTGTGACTCCGGCTTTGTGATTTTATCCTCGCTGAAAAAATCGTTGATCCAGCAAACCGGAAAATCTGCGGTGGCAATGTCAGTAGCACTCTCCACCGGCTTATACGCCACTCACACGTTGGTGCCGCCAACGCCAGGGCCGATTGCTGCTGCCGGCAATTTGCATGTTGATAATCTCGGTTTGGTGATTTTGCTCGGACTGATGGTGGCGCTGGTTGCCGCACTGGCGGGCTATCTGTATGCCGAATGGGCAGGCAAACGCTATCGTTGTGCGCAAGACGATCTGCCACGTTTAAGCGACGACCATGAAATTAAGGCGTTATATCCCAAATTACCTTCTACTCTGAATGCATTCCTGCCGATTATTGTGCCGATCGCGTTAATCGCCCTTGCCTCACTGCTCAAACTGCTGTTCAGCGGGGTAGATAATCTGCTCTTGAAATATGTGTATTTCTTCGGCGAACCCGTGACCGCACTTTTAATCGGCTTATTCTTTGCTGCTCGTTTACTACCAGAATGGAGCAAAACCACGCTGAACGATTGGATCGGTCAGGCAGTGAAAGACTCCGGCAGTATTTTAATTATCACCGCAGCAGGCGGCGCATTGGGCGGAGTGCTGAAAGCCAGCGGCATCGGGGATTATCTCGGCACGATGTTGCAATCCATGAGCCTTGGTATCTTAGTGCCGTTTGTGATTGCCGCCGCACTCAAAACCGCACAGGGCTCTTCAACCACTGCCTTGGTGGTAACGTCTACGATTATTTATCCGTTGCTGCCAGCGCTCGGTTTGGACAGTACCCTTGGTTCAGTCTTGGCAATCATGGCAATTGGTGCCGGTGCCATGACCGTTTCCCATGCCAATGACAGCTTTTTCTGGGTGGTGGCGGAATTCAGTGAAATGGACGTTGCCACGGCTTATAAATCGCAAACCGTCGCAACCTTGGTTCAGGGAATAGTCACCATCACGGTGGTCGCTTTGCTGGCATGGATTTTGCTTTAAACAAGAGATAAACACCG
Organism: Testudinibacter crocodili; assembly: GCF_006228025.1. Taxonomy (NCBI): domain Bacteria; kingdom Pseudomonadati; phylum Pseudomonadota; class Gammaproteobacteria; order Pasteurellales; family Pasteurellaceae; genus Testudinibacter; species Testudinibacter crocodili. The sequence goes on along the minus strand of NZ_VDHF01000043.1, from coordinate 25,626 downwards.
CACTTTCAAAGTGCGGTTGGCTTAAGTTAAAATAGCCATCTTTAATCGTATTGATAAAAAGGATTTTTTATGTCTGTCGAGCATGCCGCAAGCCCTTTATTACCCGTGGTCATCCTGCTGACCGCTGGGGTGTTGGCAGTACCGATTTTTAAGCGCTTAGGCTTAGGAGCGGTATTAGGATATTTCAGTGCCGGTATTTTAATCGGCCCCCATGTTTTCGGATTTTTTGATGATCCGCAACAGATCCTTCACCTTGCTGAACTGGGCGTGGTAATGTTTCTGTTTATTATCGGGCTAGAAATGCGTCCAAGCAAATTATGGCAAATGCGCGGACAAATTTTCGGTTTAGGCGCAGCACAGGTCGTGCTCTGTTGCAGCTTGCTGACCTTGCTTGGGGTTGCCGTGTTTGATCTCTCTTGGCCTGTTGCTTTTGTCGGTGGTGCCGGTTTTGTGCTGTCTTCGACCGCCGTTGTGATGCAAATGCTGGCAGAACGTGGCGAAAGCAACACCCCAGCCGGACAACAAGCGCTTTCGATTTTACTGTTGGAAGACTTGGCTATTGTCCCGTTACTCGCTATCGTGGCGTTTATCAGCCCGAATCAAACCGCTGACAGCAGCAGCCAATGGGCAGAGATCGCCCTTGCGTTAGGCGCACTGGCTGCACTGATTATCGCCGGTAAGTGGCTGCTGAATCCGCTCTTTGCGATTTTAGCTGCCTCGCGCGCACGCGAAGTGATGACTGCCGCAGCATTGTTGGTGGTATTAGGTGCGGCATTATTAATGGAAATCAGCGGATTATCGATGGCAATGGGGGCTTTTCTAGCCGGAGTATTGCTATCCGAATCCAGTTATCGCCACCAAATTGAGGCAGATATTGAACCGTTCAAAGGAATTTTGCTTGGATTATTTTTTCTTGCGGTGGGAATGTCGTTAAATTTAAGCATCATCGCTACACAGTGGGTATGGGTGGCGCTAGCGGTAATTACGTTTATGCTGACCAAAGCAATGGGTATTTATGTGATTGCCCGCCTGTTTAAATCCAACAACCGACAAGCCCTGCTGCGTACAGCCATGTTTGCACAAGGTGGCGAATTTGCCTTTGTGCTGTATGCCGCTGCTGTTACCAGTGGCTTAATGGATATGCAAACCAATGCGCTGTTGTCGGCAACAGTGATTTTATCTATGGCATTGACGCCGATGGTGATGATTGCCGTCGATCGTTTGCTGCCAGCGGAAAAAATCTCTGCTGACGGCTTGGACAAAGCTGAAAATCTACAAGGACAAGTCTTGGTGATCGGTTTCGGGCGCTTTGGGCAAATCGCCAGTCAGGTGCCGCTCAGTCGTGGTTTTGAACTGGCAATCATCGACAACGATCCGATTCGAATTCGTGAAGCCGCAAAATTCGGGCGGCACATCTATTTTGGCGATGGCACGCAGTTGGATATTTTGCACACTTCAGGCGCTGCGCAGGCGCAAGCAATTATGATCTGTGTTGATGATAAGCAGGCGGTCGATCATATTGTCGATTTGGCACAACACAGCTTTCCGAATACCAAACTGATTACACGCGCTTGGGATCGCCGTCACTATATCGAATTGCTCAATAAAGGTGTGGACTATGTGGTTCGAGAAACCGCAGCCGCTGCATTTGAATTAGGCGAGAAAACATTGAGCGCATTGGGTGTTGATAAAGAAGAAGCAGAACGTATCAGTCATGATATCCGTTTGCGTGACAGCCGTTTGTTGTGCGAACAAGTTTCTGCCGGAATCGATATGCAACAATATTCGCCAAAACCACAGCCCTTGACTGAAACCCATATTGACAATTAACAATATTAGTGCGATTAGCAAAACGCTAACCGCACTTTCAACATTCAGGCTTCCAATGTTCTGGTTATAATTTAAGCTGTCTGACGACTTCTTTCGATTTTGTCAGAAATGCCTTGCGTTCTTTTGCCGGCAAGCCCGTATTATTACCCGGTAGTTTGACCGTCATCGGGTTTACCGGGCGATCGTTGATATGAAATTCGTAGTGCAAGTGCGGTCCGGTAGAACGACCCGTGTTACCGGAAAGCGCAATTCGCTCACCACGTTTTATCTGTTGCCCCGGTTTCACCAATGCGCGGCTTAAGTGCATGTACACAGTTTTATAGTTGCGCCCGTGTTTCAATACAATGTAACGCCCAGCACCGTTGGCTTGGTAAGCTACTTTCACAACTTCCCCGTCAGATGGCGCAATAATCGGCGTGCCGACCCGCAATGAGAAATCGACACCTTTATGCGGTGAGACTCGTCCGGTCACTGGATGGCGCCGTGCCGGGTTGAAATGCGATGAGATTTTCGGCTGGCGGGTTAACGGATAGCGTGCAAAACCTCGACCTAACGTTTCGCCATTGACATTAAAATAAGCCCCGTTTGCCGCTTGAATGGCATAATAACTTTTGCCACCATGCAGAATATGAATCGCATCGACTTTTGCCTGACCGGTTAATTTATCGCCTAAATACTCACGCTGCATCAAAATAGCAAATTTATCGCCTTTGCGCAGCTTGTTCATGCTAACCTGCCACTGAAGTGCGGTCGCCAGCTGATTGATTTGACGAGCGGAAAGCCCTTGTCGGCTCATACTGTTGGAAAATGAACCTTGAATTTGCCCTTTGATAACTTCGGTTTTCCAAACGCTCTGTTTTTTAAGAACTTGTTGCTTATAACTGCCCTCTGGCTGCCGTTCATAGATGCGTTCTTCTTTGTCGGACACCAACCAGTTCATATACTCTAACTGGTCGTCTTTGTTCAAAATCCAATAAAATTGCTGCCCGGCTTTTAGTGTCTTTAACTCAGGGAAAGATTGTATTAATGCCGCACTCACCGCAGGTTGTAAGCCAGATTGTTCTAGAATATCTTTCAGTTGTTGCCCGGCAACCACGGTTTCACTAAACTGATTGTTGATCCGCCAAGCCTGATCGGCAGCATCTAATAAAATATCCAGTGCGGTTTGTGCCTCTTCCGGCAGAAATTCGGTATCTTGCTCGCCATCGACTGCTTGTTCCTGTTCGACGGAACCCGGTTCCACTTCATCATCTTGGGTATCCAAATCATCATAATACGAGGTGGCATTGGGATCTTCTTCCGGCGATGACTTCTCTTTGCCTACACTGCCTGTTGCAGTTTCACTGCTAGTACCGGGTGGAACCGAAAGCTGCTCAGCTGGTGCTGTGACTGGGTTTTCGACAGATTGAGATGGTGTCGTTGCGGGTTGTTGTGCCAAGGGATCACTCGGCTTGGTCTCTAAATACTCCGTCGCTGGTGGTTGCTGCGCATCATCATAACCGGGAAAAATAAAATATACGGCAACACCCCATAACAACGCAAATATTGCTAAAAACAATATTTTCCGATTACGAGCCCGTCTCTTTCTTTCTCTGGCTAAAATAACACTTTTCACTATACCGATTCTTTATTGATATCTTATTTTAAAATTCTTGCTTTACCATTTATCATACAGTAAACATCCGATACCCAATACACAGGTATTGTAATAGGACACACAAAACCTTTAAAAAGTTCTGCTGAAAAATATCGTTTGCCGATTAAAACAACAATTACAACGCATCTGTTTTTTATCCCTGCAATCGTACCGCACTTTTAGCAGCAAAGTGAGCAACAAACCATCGATAAACAACAACCTTAGTTCTCTTGTACCCAGTGTAAAAATCAGATATTCTGCTCAATCCAAGGCGCTTTCTTCTCTATAAAGATAAACCCATAAACACAAGCAAAGGTCACTATCGTGAACAATAACAAGCCGCAGGCACTGATCGAACTGAAAGATATTGGTGTCCGCTTCAATAACAAAATTGTGTTGAACAATATCAACTTAAAACTCTATCCCAATTCGGTCACCACGATTGTTGGTCCGAACGGTGGCGGCAAATCGACGCTGCTCAAGGTGTTGCTAAAATTGATTCGTCCGACACAAGGCGCCGTCAAAGCCAAAGCGAAATTACGCATCGGCTATGTACCGCAAAAAATCTATCTGGATCAAACTCTGCCGTTGACCGTTAAAAAATTTTTATCACTACACCAACTACAGCCCACAAAAATTGAGGAAACGCTGCTACAACTGTCGATTCAGCATCTGGCAGAGCAAAGTATGCACAAGCTTTCCGGCGGTGAAATGCAACGGGTTCTGCTGGCAAGAGCACTGCTGAATCAACCGGAGTTGTTGGTTCTGGACGAACCGGTGCAGGGTGTGGATATCGGTGGGCAGGCGGAATTATACCAATTGATCGCCGAAAGCAAAAATCGGCTTAATTGTGCTGTGTTGATGGTTTCTCACGATTTGCATCTGGTGATGGCGAATACGGATCATGTGTTGTGCATCAACCAGCATCTTTGTTGTGCCGGAACACCGGAGACAGTATCTGAACATCCTGATTTTATTCGATATTTTGGTGATCAATTTGCCCAGAATTTTGCACTTTATACCCATCATCATAATCACAAACATAATTTGCATGGTGATGTCTGCTGCGGAGCGCACGCTAATGCCGCTGCCGACTGCCACCATACTCACCGATAGGAAGTTGCATGCTTGATATTCTTCTCCCCGCTTGGCTTTGCGGAATGATTCTGTCCTTGCTGAGCGCCCCACTCGGCGCTTTTGTCGTTTGGCGTAAAATGTCGTATTTTGGTGACACCTTATCCCACGCTTCGCTGTTAGGTGTTGCATTGGGGTTGTTACTGGAAGTTAATCCGTATTTTGCGGTGATAGTAATTGTATTATTACTCGCCTGTTTGCTGGTCTGGCTAGAGAATTACACTGCATTTTCTACCGATACCCTGTTGGGCATTATTGCTCACAGTTCGCTGTCGTTGGGGGTGGTTGCGATTGCGTTGATGGACAATGTGCGGGTTGACCTGATCGCTTACCTATTCGGTGATATTCTGGCATTAAATTATGGCGATCTGTATTGGGTGATCGGCGGTGCGGTGGTTGTATTATTGCTGTTAATTCGGCTTTGGCGGCCACTGCTCGCCACCACCATCAGTGCTGAATTAGCACAGGTTGAAGGCGTCAACACGCGCAAAATCCAGATGATTTTAATGCTAATGACCGCACTTACCATCGCCTTAAGTATGAAATTTGTCGGTGCACTCATCATCACTTCTTTATTGATCATTCCAGCCGCTACCGCCCGCCGTTTTTCCAAAACCCCGGAACAGATGGTGTTGATCGGTTACTTCATCAGTTGCAGCGCCATCACACTCGGTTTAGGGCTATCGGCACTGTACGATACCCCCGCCGGCCCATCGATCGTCATCGCCGCTTCCGCATTGTTTATGTTGTCACTGTTTAAACGAGAACAACAGTAAATTCAGCACCAAACAAAAAGGGCAGATCAACAAATGATCTGCCCTCTGACAGCTGATTTAAGATTTAACTGGCTCAGCTAGATACTTGACGTAGTCGGCAGCAATTTTCTCTGCTTCGCGGATATAGAAATCCGGCGCTTCATAGTCTTTTGGCAAATCGTCAATATCTTTCAGTGGTTTTTTGCCTTCTGCTTTAAAACGTTCGTTCAAGTCTTTCAAACGACGGGCTTCGTCTTCGCTGTTCTCTTGCTGACGCTGTTTCAAATTTAACGATAAAAACTTACGGTTAGACCACTCTTTTTGAATCAATAAGTTACGTTCTAACGCAATAAATTCACGCTCTTTAGCAATGCGTTCTTGATGCAATCCTGCCAGATAGTCAATCTCGAATTTTTTGCTCGGCATCACGCTATAACTGGCTGCCGGCACTTTGTCCCAAGGCAACGCATTATCTTCACTGCTTTCACCGCTCTTTTCAGCGTCGATAATCGCCGGAAAAGTAATATCCGGATCGACACCTTTGATTTGGGTGCTGCCGCCGTTAATCCGATAGAATTTCTGAATCGTGTATTGAATAAAGCCCAACGGCGATTGATCCATATCATACACAAAATTCAGCGGACGACTTTGCTGCACCGTGCCTTTACCAAAAGTCTGCTGCCCTAAAATAATAGCACGTTGGTAATCCTGCATTGCCGCAGCGAAAATTTCGGAAGCTGAAGCACTGTAACGGTTAATCATCACCAATAACGGACCTTGATAGACTTCTGTGCTATCCGGATCCTGATGAATACGAATACGATTATAAGCGTCACGCACCTGCACCACCGGACCATCAGAAATAAACAAGCCGCTCAACGACACGGCTTCGGTCAACGCACCGCCGCCGTTATCACGCAAATCAATCACCAACGCCTGCACTTTTTTCTGTTCCGCATCAGCCAACAGTTTGCGCACATCGTCGGTCAGTCCGATATAGAAACTTGGGATCTTAATCACCCCGATATTTTCGCCCTCAACCTGATTCACCTCCAGCTTGGCAGCGTTGTCCTCGATCCGCACTTGGTCACGTACCAAGCTGATGATTTTGGTTTTACCGCCTTTTGCCGGCTCAATTTCCAAACGTACCGTTGTACCTTTTTTCCCTTTAATTTTGTCAACCACATCATCTAAACGCCAACCGACTACATCTTCGATCTCACCTTTAGCACCTTGTCCAATCCCGACAATTTTATCGCCTTTCGCCAGTTTTTTACTACGCTCTGCCGGTGCGCCAGGCACTAAGGATTTAATAATGGTTTCATCATCTTCCGACTGCAATGTGGCACCGATACCTTCCAAAGACAGATTCATATCTTCGGTAAAACTTTTAGCATTGCGCGGTGAAAGGTAGCTGGTGTGCGGATCAATTTCTCTGGCAAATGCATTTAAGAACAGTTGTGAAATATCATCAGCTCGGGTTTGATTCAAACGTAGAATTGCCAGATTGTAACGTTTGGTCAGCTTTTTCTTGATCTCTGCCCATTTAGTGCCTTTCAAACGTTCGGTAATCACATCATTTTTAAAGCGCTGTTGCCAAAGTTTGTCTAATTCGGCAGTGTCCGTCGGCCATGTAGTCATTTTAGAACGATCAATTTCGATTTGATCGTCATTGGTCAAATCCGGCTCTTTATCCAACAACGACAGCAGATAGGCATAACGTTCATAGCGACGTTTGGTCATCAGTTCATACGCTTTATACGCCAAAGCCAAATCGCCGGAATACAAGCTTTGCTGCAAACCGTTTGCCGCTTCTGCCCGCAATTGATCAACATCACTTTGTAGCAAAGTGTTATGGTTATAATCTAAAAAATTCAGATAGCGGGTAAACACTTTTTCCGAGAACGCTTGATCCAGCGCAAACTTACTGTAGTGCGACTGGGTTAAACGTGCGGTCACCCGTTTAGCTGCGGTTGACTGCGTCTCTCCCAATTGTGGCAATTTGATCTCTTCATATTTAAGATTAGCTTTGACCGCTTGCACAGATTGCGACATTAATGTTAAGGAAGCCAACAATACAGCCAGGAAACCATATTGTAATTTTTTTATCTTCATCCCCAATTCCTAAAATAGACGTCGTTAATAGTTAATATAAGCCTGAAATGAATAAAACATCGTACCTTGATAAGGTACGATGTTCTGCTCTTTAGTCGATGCGCAAAATTGCCTGATTATTCAACATTGTAGAGATGTTCAAATGCCACATTCAACATAATACCGCTTTGCAATTGCACTCTGGCAGAGTCTTTCATCACTTCCAACACCGTAGCACGATTGGCTTTTTCCGCCAATTTCACCTTAACTTGCTGTCCTTTCAATAAATTTTCAACCTTAACCGGGGTTAAATTCACAGCTGGACGTACAGTGTTTTCTCGCTTGACCGCACTTTCACCTTTGACCGCACTTTGCGGTTTATGTGTTTTCAGCTGGCGCACTGCTTTTGGGGCGCCAGACGGTTTACGGTTGGCTCTTTGGCTACGCTGTTTTTCTGTACTCGTTTTTTCTGCATTTTTGGCTTTTAATGCGGCACGCATTTGCGCTTTGCGCTCCGCTACTTTGGCTTTCGCTTGCTGTAACTGTTCAGCTGCGTGGTCAGCATGTTCTTGCTCTAATACACCACAACTTTCACCCTGCAAATCGACTCGCTCAGCACCGACTTTACAGCCATACAGGTAACGCCAGTTTGAGGTGTATTGACGTAGCGCATGGCGTAATTGGGTTTTACTGACCGCTTCGTCATGCTCAAGTGCGGTTGCAAGATCTTGAAAAATACCGATTTTAAGCGGCTTAGCTTCCCCTTCCAAACTAAAACACAGCGGAAAACGCTCTGCCAAATACGCAATCACGGCTTTGCTGCTACTCAATTTTTGTGGTTCTGTTTGTGGATCTTTCTGTTCTGTTTGTTGTTCTGTCATGAAATCATACGTTCCTGAATCGTAATTTCTGAACCCTAGGGCCTGTTGATGCTTATTTATAATTTGAGCTATAGACCCTAGTATCAAAGCAAAAGCTGACACTTATGCCTAGCAAGAAATCAAAATAATAGACGCATAGTCTAGCTTAATTTTTGACTGCTTGACAACAGAAACCGCACTTTTATCCGATGTTCTTCTTAGCGAAGCGGCCAATTAAGGTTGTCAGAGCAGTTTTCTGGATATTTTGACGCTATAGTCAGCCATTCAACTTTATATTATACTGACGCAGTTTTGTTTAACGCATTTTCTCTGTACCGTTTTACAGGAAGGCTGATTATTAAAATCTTATCACGAGTTTCAAACACCCATCTACTACGTTGTGACGAATGCGATGCGCTGGTCAATGTTCCACGCTTGCACTCACGGCAGGTTGCCTGCTGCCCGCAATGTAACGCCGAGCTGCGCTCCGGCAGCCGTTGGAGTCTGAAACGTTGTGCGATTATTGCGATCTCAATCCTGATTTTAATGCCGTTTGCTTTCACTTTTCCTTTGCTCAGTATTGATTTGCTTGGGGTACCGGTGCACGCCTCAGTCTGGGGTGGTGCTTGGAAAATTGCCACCAACAATGATATTTACACGGGGTTTATGGTATTGCTGTGCGCCATCATCATGCCGTTATGTTTCGCCACATTGGTGCTGTTTTTATGGATTGCTAAGCATTTCAACCACCGTCCGCGCAACCTGTTATTAATGCTGGGTTATATCAAACCTTGGGTAATGTTGGATGTCTATCTGGTCAGCCTCGGCGTTGCGGCGTTTAAAGTGCGTGAATATGCCACTTTAACTATCGATATCTATTTTTTGGCGTTTGTGTTTACCGCACTTTTAACCACATTGCTATTTATCAAAATCAATCCGTTGGCACTTTGGAATGAATTTTATCCGCAGTTTGCCTATCCTACGGCAAATACACACAACAAAAATCATGAATTATGTCACTGCCATGCCTGCAATTACACCTTTGCTGCACAACAGCGCACCCTTGACAGTCAGGGACGCCACTATTGCCCACGCTGCGAATCCTTATTAGATATTAATGACAACACTAAACTGCAACGCACTTGGGCAGCGTTGATCGCCGGGATCATCATGCTGATTCCTGCCAATCTGTTGCCGATTTCATATATCTATTTAAACGGCGTTGCCAGCGGTGATACCCTGATTTCCGGTGTGATTTCTTTTATCGGTATGGGCAGCTATTTTGTCGCCTTTGTGGTTTTCATCGCCAGTATTTTCGTGCCGCTAAGCAAAATCATCGCCATGATTTACCTGTTGATCAGTGTACACCGCCGAAAAGCCGGCAATATCGAGAGAAAAATGAAGCTGTTGCATCTGGTGCATTTTGTTGGACGCTGGTCTATGCTCGACTTATTCGTACTCTCGTTGATGATGTCGCTGGTGACGCGTGGACAGATTATTACCTTTTCCGTCGGCCCGGCTGCCTTTTATTTTGGTGCCGCCGTCTTTTTGACCATGATTGCCGCCGAGCAATTTGATAGCCGTTTACTTTGGAAGCTCTATGACAAAAAACCAAACTCCCCCTCATGATCCAGCGCCGCAAACGATGCCAACGCCAAAAGTGCAAAATGCGACGGTGCGCCGCTTAAAAAGCATTTCGCCGTTTTGGCTGTTGCCGATTGTCGCGCTGATTATCGGATTGGCACTGTTTGCACGTATTTTAGACGAACAAGGCGAAAGCATTACCATTTATTTCTCCAACGGCGCCGGTATTACTGCCGACAAAACCCCGATTCGCTATCAGGGTTTACAGATCGGCGTGGTCAAAAAAGTCAAGTTCACCGAAGATCTAAAACGAATTATGGTAACTGCCAGTATCAATCCGGAAGCCAAAACAGTATTACGGGAACACACTAAATTCTGGTTAGTACGCCCTAGCGCCTCCCTTGCCGGTATTTCTGGCTTAGATGCGTTGGTTTCCGGAAACTATATCACGCTAGCGCCCGGTGGTGGCGATAGTGCCGATGAATTTATCGCAGAATCCGAAGGGCCAATGGCGCAAATGGACGAAGGCGATATTTTGATTCACCTGTTAGCCGACAATCTAGGCTCAATTTCTGCCGGAGCTTCTGTTAATTACCGCAAAATTCCGGTCGGCAGTATCTCTGATTACCGCTTTTTAGAAGATCAGAAAAAAGTTCAAATCGATGTAGTGATTAACAAATCCTACAGCCATTTGGTTAAAAAAGATTCTCGCTTCTGGAACAGCAGCGGCTTACAAACCGACATCAGCTTGAGTGGGATTTCGGTTGATATGGACAGTATCACCTCGTTGGTAATCGGCGGGGTTTCGTTTGACTCGCCTGAAAACAGCCCAAGTGCGGTCAACGGCGAAAGCTATACCCTGTACCAAGATGAAAAATCCGCCCAACGCGGTATTGAAGTTGATATCACCTTGCCGAACATTCGCGGCTTAAAAATTAACAGTACACCGCTTTACTATCAAAACTTTAAAATTGGTACCCTTGCTGCATTGGACGCTCAAGCCGAAAACAAAGATAACAGCGTGCATGGCAAATTATTGGTTGATGAAAATATTGGTAATCTGCTACGTAGTGACAGTCAAATTGTCATAAACGAAAACAGTCTGAATGCCGATAATTTGAATAATTTGGAAAAATTACTTGCCGGCCCCTATTTCACGCTGATCGCCGGCAGCGATGGAAACAGCACGCCTAAAACGGATTTTACTGTACTGACCCAGTCGGAATTACTGCTCAGCTTACCAAAAACCCTGATCATCAAACTGACTGCACCGGAAACCTACAATGTGAATGTCGGACAAGGGGTTTTGTATAACGGTATTCGGATTGGCGAAATTGCCCAGCGCACAGTATCAATTGAAGGGGTTGAATTTAAAATTGCCATCGCCGAAGAGTATCGTGATCTGATCTATGCTGATACCAAATTTATTGCCGCGTCCAATTTAAATGTCAACATCGGTGTGGACGGGATTCAATTTGAAGCGGCGGCACCAGAAAAATGGCTGCAAGGCGGTATTCGGATTCTGGCAAACAAACACGGCAAAGGCGAAGCGCTGACGCAATATCCGCTGTATAAAGACCTCAGCAGCGCCGAATCCGGGATCACCGGCGATAACCTACAGCCTGCTATCACGCTGCATTCTGCGGTGTTGCCCGGCATCGAAAACGGTTCTCTAGTGCTGTATAAACAATTTCCGGTCGGGCAGATTATTTCGGTACAGCCTACCGATAAAGACTTTAAAATTGAGGTATTTATCAACAGTCAATATCGTAATTTGTTGACTGATCGCAGCAAATTCTGGAGCGAAAGTGCGGCGCAGGTGGATATCAGTCCGAAAGGGGTAAATATTCAAGCCGCACCGATTATGCGAACCCTAAAAGGCGCTATCAGTTTTGAAAACTTTGGCGCTGCCAACAAAAATACCCGTCTGTACAGCAATGAAACCGCCGCCCGTTCAGTCGGTAACGAAATTACCCTGACTTCAAGCGATGCCAAAGATTTAAGCCATGGCATGCCAATTCGCTATATGGGGATTACCATTGGCGAGGTGGTTTCGATTGAAATTGATAAAAGTCAACAACGTATTGTCAGCAAAGCGTTGATTCAACCGAATTACTACGCCTTAATCAGTAAAAAAGGCAGCCGTTTTCAACTGATTTCACCACAAATTTCTGCTGGCGCCATCGCCAACCTCGACAGTTTGCTTCAACCTTATATTAATGTTGAGGTCGGCGGCGGCGAAATAAGCAAAACTTTCCGTTTAAATAAAGAGATCAGCAATGCCAGCAAATTTGCCAACGGCATTCCGCTGATTTTGGAAACTTCAAGTGCATTTAACTTGACGGAAGGTTCGCCGGTACAATATCGTGGCATTGAAGTTGGGCTGGTACAAAAAATGACGTTGGACGAATTGGGTGATCGGGTATTGGTGGATATTATCATCGGCAATAAATACAAACACTTGGTACGCCAAAACTCCGAATTCTGGATCACCTCCGGCTACAGTTTCGGCTTCGGCTTACAGGGCTTTGCCTTTGAAACTGGCAGTGTGCAGCAATTCCTAAAAGGTGGTATCTCATTTGGCACACCGTCCGGACAAGTGGTGCAGCCCGCCGCCAAAGCCAAACAACGCTTCTTACTGCAACAAAAGTTACCGGAAGATTCGAAATTCTGGAATCAAGGCGCTTATTAAGATATTAAAACCTGAGGTACTAACATTAAGTTAGTACCTTAGATTATTGACAAAGATATTTGATGAGGCAAAGTAGGGGCGGATTATATATCCGCCCGTTTGCGAAGTGCGGTATAAGCACTTAATCAATAAAGGAAAAATGCAAAGTGCGGTTCGGGCGGATATATAATTCGCCCCTACTTTTACAATATTAATCGTATATTTTAACCTTAGACTACGGCTAGACCGCCAACACGGCGATTTTAGCAATCACATCAACCGCACTTTGCATGCCTTGCACGCTTGCCAGTTCGTATTTGCTGTGGAAGTTGTAACCACCGGTGAATATATTCGGGCAGGCGATACCCATCACTGCCAATTTAGCGCCGTCTGTTCCACCACGAATCGGTTTCAACAGCGGTGTAATACCGCACTCTTGCATCGCCATTTTCGCCAATTCAAGCGACTGCGGAACTTTGCTGATCACCTCATACATATTTTTGTAACTGTCGCTGATTTCAACACGAAAACGCTGCTGCAAGCCGTATTTAGTGGTGAATTCACCTATCCATTGCTGAAATTGTTGTTTACGTAACTTAAATTGTGCGGCATCAAATTCTCGAATCAAATAGTGCATTCGCACTTGTTCAATATCGCCTTCAATTTTATCCAGATGGAAAAAGCCTTGCCGTTCCGCTGTTTTTTCCGGCACGTCATTTTTCGGTAAGTATTGATGGAAATCACAAGCCAACGCCAAAGCGTTAACCATTTTATCTTTAGCATCACCGGGATGTGCCGAATGCCCTTGAATCACAATATCCACTCCGGCGGCATTAAAATTCTCAATTTGCAGCTCTCCTGCTTCACCACCATCAATCGTGTATGCCCAATCACAAACAAAATCAGCTATCGGAAAAAAATCCATCCCCAAGCCAATCTCCTCGTCCGGCGTAAATGCCACTCGAATATTGGCGTGGGGTATTTTGCTCTCGATCAATTGCTCAAGTGCGGTCATGATTTCAGCAATGCCGGCTTTATTATCCGCCCCCAATAACGTATTGCCGTCAGTGACAATCAGAGAGTCACCAACCAATTGCTGCAAAAAAGGGTAATCAACCGGGCTGATATAATCATCACCTTTACCCAACGCAATATCACCACCGCGATACTCTTGAATCAGTTCCGCTTTGATATGCTTGCCACTCATCTGCGGCGATGTGTCCAGATGCGAAATAAAACCAATCGTTCTTTTACTGCCGCAATTCGATGGCAAAAGTGCGGTCACTACACAGTGACGACTGAGCTTTACCTCACTTAACCCCAGCAGCTCCAACTCCTCCACCAAGTGTTCCGCCAGCCGCAATTGCCCCATTGAACTGGGTGATTTTTGAGCCTCAGGTTTAGATTGGGTATCAAACGTAATATAGTTGAAAAAACGGTTTAGCAATTGTTCCCGTTGTTTTTCCCGCTGCTGTAATGCTTTGTGTTGTAATAAATGTGTCATAATTTCCCTCAGACCTGATAAATTATGCTTCCTTCTTGTTTTGCCATTGTATGTCCCTTTCACCGGTGACATTATGATCGATAACAATTTTCTTTCATTTTCTGCTTGAAAAGCATCGAAATTTAAAAAAATTGCGATAAAAACCCTATTCCGCTCAAGGAAAACTTGAGTTTCTGCCTACAGAAAGGTATGTTATGGCGGTTATTTTATTGAAGAGGTCACAATTGATGAAAATTATCTTATTAGGCGCACCTGGCGCTGGCAAGGGCACACAAGCGCAATTTATTATGAATAAATACCATATTCCGCAAATCTCTACCGGCGACATGCTGCGTGCAGCAATTAAAACCGGCAGTGAATTAGGCAAACAAGCCAAACAGCTGATGGATGCCGGAAAACTGGTCCCGGACGATCTGATTATTGCTTTAGTCAAAGAGCGAGTGGCGCAAGACGACGCCAAAAACGGCTTCTTGCTGGACGGCTTCCCACGCACCATTCCACAAGCTGACGCCTTGAAAGATGCCAAAATCGACATTGATTTTGTCTTGGAATTCGATGTGCCTGACCAAGTGATTGTCGAACGCATGAGCGGTCGTCGCGTACACCCTGCTTCAGGACGAGTTTATCACGTGGTTTACAACCCACCAAAAATTGACGGCAAAGACGATATCAGCGGCGAAGACCTGATTATCCGCGCCGACGACAAACCGGAAACCGTATTAGATCGGCTGAATATTTACCACAACACCACCAAACCACTGGTCGATTACTACCAAGCAGAAGCCAAGTGCGGTCACACCCAATATTTCCGTTTAGACGGCACTCAACCTGTTGAAGCGGTGAGTGAAAAATTGGCTGGGATTTTGGGCTAACCCCGACTTTCTAAGACATACAAAACGGCTTTAAACACAATTTAAAGCCGTTTTCATCAACTTATTTGCCATCATTTAAATCAGACCAATAAACTCAGTGCCTGTTTGACGATATGATCAGCGCTTAATTCATATTCCTGCATCAAGAAATCTTGAGTGCCGACTTGTCCGTAACGACCTTTGACTCCGACTCTACGCAACGGAACCGGGCAGTGTTCGGACAAAACTTCGGCAACTGCTGAACCGAGACCGTTATAAATACTGTGGTTTTCACACGTCACGATTCTTCCGGTTTGCTGTGCTTGTTCAATGATGCAGGCTTGATCTATTGGTTTTAACGTGAACATATCGACCACCGTTGCGGCGATCCCTTGCTGTGCCAAGCGCTCCGCTGCGGTTAGCGCTTCGGCGACCATAATACCGTTGGCAATCAAGGTAATATCTTTCCCTTTACGCAATATTTTGGCTTTGCCGATGCTGAACTCTTCGTCTTCAGCATAAATTTTTACTGCTTGTTTGCGAATAGTTCTAACCCAATAAAACCCTTTCAGATCAACCAATTGCCGCACAATATTTTGCATCATGCTGCCGTCGGTGATCTCCAGCACTGTCGCTTTTGCCAGCCCGCGCACAATCCCCATATCCTCAAAAGACATATGCGTGCCACCATTATGTACCGCAGAAATGCCTGCATCAGAAGCGATCACTTTGACATTATTCTCTTGATAATCCAATGACATAAAAAGCTGATCAAAGCAGCGACGGCTGGCAAATGCCGTGAAGGTATGAAAGAACGGAATATGCCCCGCCAAGGATAGACCTGCCGCCATGCCAACCACATTGGCTTCCATAATACCGCAGTTAATCACTTGATTAGGCAATATTTTTTGCACCTGATCCATTCCCATTGAACTCATCAGATCCGCTTCCAACTCAATCACCAGAGGATTTGCAAGCATTTGTTGTTTCAAGGTTTCGGCATAAATTTTACGCATTTCCAACCTATCATATTGTCTTTCAATCGACATATTTTGCCTCCAATTGCTGAATCGCCTGTTCAATTGCTTGTTTGTTTTCTGCGCTCAGCCGCATATGGTGAGAATTCGCCAAATTTTCAATATATGGCACACCTTGCCCTTTTTTGCTGTCGAGAATAATCAGCAGCGGTTTGCTGCTCGGCTGCGGTAATGCAAGTGCGGTGCTTAACGATAATATGCGGTACAATTCTGCGATATCATCACCTTTGATGGTGACCACATCAAAGCCGAACGCCATAAATTTTTGTTCCAGATTTTGAGGATCGATAATTGAAGTTAATGCACCGTCGAGCTGTAACTTATTGTAATCAATAAAAGTATAGAGGTTATTCAATTTATGGTGAGCAATAAATTGAAAAGCTTCCCAACATTGCCCTTCGTTTAACTCCCCGTCACCTAAAATGCAAAAAGTGCGGTTCGGCAAACCTCGCAATTGATGCGAAAGCGCAATGCCGGCGGCAATTGAAATGCCTTGTCCCAACGAGCCGGTTGTCGCATCCACACCTTTAGTCAGCAGCCTATCCGGGTGGCTGGGCAGATGAGTTCCGTTTTGGTTAACGGTCATCAATTCCGCCAGCGGAAAATAACCTTTTAAAGCTAATGTGGCATACAATGCTGGTCCGCCGTGTCCTTTCGACAGCACAAAATAATCACGTTCTACCCAATCCGGCTGTTGCGGATCAATTTTCATGATTCCGCCATACAGCACCGCTAAGATTTCAACAATTGATAAACTGCCGCCAAAATGCCCAAATCCCAGATTTACCAACGATTTTAATAACTGAATTCGGATGTCGTTGGCAAAATGCTGTAATTGATCTATCGCTATCATGATTCATCATCCTTATTAGATGGCGCTTTTTTGGCGACATAGTTATAGACCACCAACAAGCTGAAAATAGCGACAATGGCCACCGTAATCATGTCTTTCGACATATATTGCACCATGTTACCCAGTACAATCCCGACGCCACCAAAATCCGAATCAGAGAATGTTGTGTTGGCAAAGCCCAATGATCCCAATACCGGCAGCAGGAAAACCGGCAGGAAGGTAATCAGCACTCCATGGGCAAATCCGCCAATAATCGCCCCACGCCGCCCGCCAGTCGCATTACCAAACACCCCTGCGGTTGCGCCACAGAAAAAGTGCGGTACTACACCGGGCAAAATCAACACCCAATTCAACATCCCCAAGACTGCCAAACTGGCAATACCGCCGATGAAACTGGCTAAGAAACCAATCAGTACTGCATTCGGTGCATAAGGGAAAACAATCGGGCAATCCAATGCCGGGCGCGCATCCGGCACCAATTTTTCAGAAAATCCGGTAAATGCCGGCACAATTTCGGCTAGAATCAAACGCACGCCTTGCAGAATGATAAAGACCCCTGCGGCAAAGGTAATCGCTTGAATAATGGCATAAACCAGATAGTTTTGTCCGCCACTCAAGGTTGATTCAATATATTCACCGCCGGATGCCAGTGCGAGGATTAAATAGATCACCATCATAGTTAAAGAGATTGAAATTGAACTATCACGCAAGAAACTCAAGTTTTTCGGTAAATCCATCTCTTCCGTTGATTTGGATCCTTTGCCAACCGCACTACCAACCGCACCAGCCAACACATAACCCAGTGTACCGAAATGCCCGAATGCCACGTCATTGCTGCCGGTAATCCGTTTCATATATCGATGCGCAATCGCTGGGAAAAACGCCATTACCATGCCGAGTATCAATGAGCCGACAAAAACCAGTTGGAAGCCTTCAAAGCCTGCCACGGTTAAAATAATTCCGATCATACACGCCATATAAAACGTATGATGTCCGGTCAAGAAAATGTATTTCAGGCGGGTAAAACGTGCCACGACGATATTGGCAACCATACCAAATGCCATAATCAGCGCGGTGGCTGTGCCGTATTTTTCAACTGCCATCGAAACAATAGCTTCATTATTCGGGATAATGCCTTGCACATTAAAAGCATATTCAAACATGCCGCCCAGTGGATTCAATGAGCCGACTAACACCCCGGCACCACCACCCAGCACCAAAAAGCCTAAAATCGTTTTAACTGTGCCTTTGACCACATCTGAAAACGGTTTTTTCTGCGCCAACAAACCGACTAATGCGATCAAACCAACCAACACTGCCGGCACTTTTAAAATATCTAAAATGAAAAAAAGCAAACCGTCCATCATCTTTTCTCCTAGCGATTGAAATAGGCAGCAAGTTTTTCTTCAAACTCTGCTACACTGACCAAGTTTTTCACGACCACGATTTTATCCGCTGAAATGCTACTGCTTTCGGCAATATCTTTTGCCATCACAAACAGATCGGCATCATTCGGCGTCACTGAAGCCAAATCGGTATGATCGACTTCGGCTTCGATGCCTAATTTTTTCAACGCTTTCTTGATGTTCATTTCCATCATAAAACTGCTGCCCAAGCCTGAACCACATACTGCTGTAATTTTCATTATTTTCTCCTTGATAAAAGAGGGATAACACCGGCAATCGCCTGCTGACAAATAGGGTTTTACGCAACACCCGACAATCTTGTATAAGATGTAGGCAGTCTAAACCATCAATGATAGCGCTATCAAACTAAAGATATGAAATCTGTGATAGCGCTAACATATTTTTCGATTTCCTATGCAAGCAACGTTAAAGCACATCAGTTTATGCGCGATTTTCAAATTTATGCGCTATAATTCAGGGATATATTTTGAGGAGTTACACTATGTCATCAAATTCCCATGCTCCCCGCACACGCAGAGCAACCGGGCGAGTCACACTTGCCGATGTCGCCAAACGGGTCGGCGTCGGACAAATGACGGTTTCCAGAGCACTACGCACCCCAGAATTGGTTTCCGACAGTTTAAGAGAAAAAATAGAAAGTGCGGTGCAACAGTTAGGCTATATTCCCAATGCCGCTGCGCGCGAACTGGCATCGGTTTCCAGCCGTAATATTGTGATTATCACCTCGTCAATTACATCAACTGAAAATACCCTGATCCTGTCGGCACTACAGAAAAAACTAAAGCCGCTTGATGTTCAGTTGGTTATCCTGCTTGCCGGTGAAAAAAAATGGCTGCCGGAGTTGATCAACCACTCACCACTTGCCATTGTATTGCTCAATTTAAAATGCCCGCCACAAGAAGCCGAATGGATTAAACAAAGTAGCGTGCTGACGGTGGAAATTGGCGCTAAGCAGCTATCACCGTTGGGAATTAATGTCGGGATCGACAGTAAACAGGCAATGCAAACCATGATCCACTATTTGGTAGAAAGGGGCTGCCAACAAATCGGGCTATTGTCTGCCAAACAAGATTCAGCGATTTTTCAACAATACTTAGAAAGCTGGCACACTACTTTGCTGGCTAAATATTTGGATCCGCACTTAATCCTGCATTGTGCCGAAGAGATCTCTTTTTCGGTTGGTGCCAAGCTGTTTAATGATGCGATGCTGATGTGGGGGCGAATTGATGCGTTGGTATTTCTGTCCGATGAACTGGCTTGTGGCGCACTGTGTGAAGCACAGCGCAAGCGAATCAACATTCCTTATGAAACCTTGATTGTCGGTTTGGGTGGGCTGGATGTCGGTTCAGTCTCCTATCCCAGATTAACCACCATCGATATTCCCTATGAACACATCGGCGAAACCGCAGGACAGCAATTAGTTGAATTATTGCAGCAAAACCGCACTGCTAGCGAAACACGTTTTATCCCGCTGCCGGTCAAACTACTGAAACGGGATAGTGCTTGAGTGAGGTCTTACGCCCAATATCGATTGATAAAAAAACGACAGACCTCGTAATATGATCACTGTACTGCTTTCAGCATTTCCTGATTCATGGCTTTCATCGACTGTAAGCCACCCATCACCAAATACCAGTTCACGGAATCCAAGAATACGATATTGCCGTCTTTATAAGCTTTTGAACCTTTGATTAACGCATTATCAAACACTTTTTCGGCATTACCGCTTTTATTGGTGATCGCCGCCGTACGGTCAACTACAAAAATGTAATCCGGATTTTTATCCAATACATACTCAAAGCTGACTTTCATGCCATGACGTGATTCCTTGATTTCAGTATCGGCTTGAGTGAAACCGTAGTCTTGAAAAATCATACCGTAGCGAGAATTGGGTCCGAACGTGCTGATATTGCTTTCATTCGCCAACAGTACCAATGCCGTTTTGCCTTTGGCTTTTGTTGCAATCGCGGCTAAATCTTGATCAATCGCCTGCAATTGCGCTGTCGCCTCGGCTTGTTTGCCAATAATTTCGGCGATATTGCGTACATTTTGTTGGAATGATGGATAAAAATCCAGATATTGAATATCACTGTAATAGATTGGGGAAATCTCTTTAAAACGATCCACCAACTGACTTTGGCGTGCAGAGATAATCGTCAATTCCGGTTCAACCGCACTTAGGCGTTCAAAATTTGGCTCCATCAAACCGCCGACATCAGCGTAGGCTTTGTCTTCATATTTTTTCAAATAGTCCGGCAGCGGTAACGATTTTGGTACTGCAACCACACTCTCACTGCCTAAGCTATCGAGAATATCCAATGCCGGAAAGTCAAAAATTGCGATACTTTTCGGATTTTGTGGCACATCCAATTCACCAATGGTGCTCGACAGCTTAATATCACTTGCCTGTGCAGTGCCGATGGTTAGGGTCGCCAGTAGGGAAACAGCTAAAGTACGCCAGGTGTTACGCATATTTACTCCTTGTTGAGAGGTTGGTTTTAACATTAATTTTTAAAGAAAACGGCAATTTTATTCTCATCAATGGTGTGAATCGGAATCTGCATGCCATAAATTTGCTGTAGTGCGGCGGTTTGCATAATCTGCCCGACCTCACCCTGCTGCACCAAGCAACCGTTTTTCAAGGCAACAATATAATCGGAATAGCATGAAGCAAAATTAATATCGTGGATCACAATCACCACAGTTTTGCCCAGTTCATCACACAACTTGCGTAAAACCTGCATAATCTGCACCGAGTGTTTCATATCCAGATTATTCAGCGGCTCGTCTAGTAGAATATAATCAGTGTCTTGCGCCAACGTCATCGCAATATAAGCACGCTGCCGTTGCCCCCCACTTAACTCGTTGATAAACACATGACGCATTTTTTGCAGATCCATGTAATCAAGTGAGCGTTCGATATAATCGCGATCGGTTTCGGTTAACCGCCCTTTGCTGTAGGGAAAACGCCCAAATGCGACCAAATCTTCCACCGTCAAGCGCAAATCCAAGTGGTTGCTCTGTTTTAAAATCGAGAGTCGCTTGGCAATTTCACCATTAGGAATTTGGCTAATTGACGAGCCGTCTAACCGCACTTCGCCACTGTCAGCCTGCAATAGGCGACTGATAATCGCCAACAATGTACTTTTTCCGGCACCGTTCGGACCAATAAACGAGGTGATTTTGCCCTTAGGAATCGTCAAGGAAATATCGTTCAAAATCGTTTTTTCCGCATATTTTTTACTGATATGCCTGATTTGTAAACTCATTGTTCACTCCGTTATTGATTGCGACGTAATAAAAGATAAATAAAATAGATGCCGCCGATAAAGTTGATAATAACACTCAGCGTGGTGCTGAAATTCAGCAGTTGCGACACCACAAACTGCCCGCCAATTAAGCTGATGACCGCTAATAAAATCGCGGCAGGCAGTAGTACTCGATAGCGGTGACTGTGAATAAACTCCAAGGTTAAATTCATCACCAGCAAGCCTAAAAAGGTAATCGGGCCGACAAGTGCGGTCGCAATTGAGGTTAAAATTGCCACCACAATCAGCAAGCGCTTGCTTAAACCACGGTAATCCACCCCCAGATTTATCGCCTGATCACGCCCGAGTACCAATACATCGAGTACATTCAAATAACGTACCGCATAGCCAATAACCACACACAACAATCCGGCTGCTAGCCAAAGAATCTCACTATTCACTTTATTGAAGCTGGCAAAACTGGCATCTTGCAAAATTTGAAACTCATTTGGATCGATCAACACTTCCATGAAGGTGGTCAAGCTCTGAAAAAACGTGCCAAAAATAATCCCGACCAGCAATAGAAAAAATAAGTTTGCTTGCTCACGCTTAAATAAAAAATAGTAAAACAGCAGCGAGAACAAGGTCATGATGCCGCCGGAAAGCAGAAAATTGAGCTGCGGATCCATTTGAGTCAGCGCATCGGCGCCAAATAGAAAAATAATGGTTAATTGAATTGACACATACAGCCAATCCAGCCCCAGAATACTCGGGGTTAAGATACGGTTATTCACCAACGCTTGAAAAATCATGGTCGAAAAGGCAATTGCAATGGCAGTCAGCCCAATCGCACTCAAGGAAATCAAACGATAATTCAGCGCATATTGCCAGCGCTTCGGCAGACCGTAAGCCAGATACAACGCCACCACCAGCAAACTGCCAAGCAACAATAGGCACATCTTGGTGCGATTAGATAATATTGGCTTAAACATGGCGGAACCGCTTAAACAACAGCAGCAGGAAAATGCCACTGCCGATCACCCCCACCACTAAACTGATGGCAATTTCATACGGGTAAATCAGCAGCCGCCCAAGAATATCGCACGCCAACACAAACAGTGCGCCCAAAAGTGCGGTATGCGACAAAATATTTTTCAGATTATCACCCAGATACAGGGTCACGATATTCGGCACAATCAAACCCAAAAACGGAATCACGCCGACAGAAACAATCACCACCGAGGTCACCACCGCTACGATTGCCAAACCGAGATATTGAATTCGCTTAAAATTCACCCCTAAATTAAGCGCAAAAGATTCTCCCATACCGACAATCGCAAAACGGTTGGCAAACAGATACACCAACAGCAGCGCCGGCACACTGAGATATAACATTTCATAACGCCCGCTCATCACCAGTGAAAAGTCACCTTGCAACCAACCGGCAATATTTTGCAGCAAGTCCTCTTTCATCGCCAAAAAGATGGTGACCGAACTGATAATATTGCCAAACATAATCCCGACCAACGGCACGAAAATCACGTCTTTAAATTTCAGTTTCGATAAAATGGTAATAAATACCAACGTGCCGAGAAAAGCGGTGATGATCGCAATCATGGTTTTGGTCAGCATAGAAGCGCTAGGAAACAGAATAATCGCCAACAAAATCCCCAAACGTGCCGAATCCATGGTACCTGCCGTGGTCGGTGCCACAAAGCGGTTACGGGTTAACTGCTGCATCACCAAACCACTGATCGCCAAACTGGCACCGGCAATCAAAATACTGAGCAAGCGTGGAATGCGACTCGCGGTAAACACCTGCCACTGTTCAGCATCAAAATACAGCAGCCCGCTCAGCGTAACACGACTGACTCCGAGAAAAAGAGAAAACAGCGATAACACCAATAACAGGCATATCAGATAACGTCTTTTGATCATCACGAATTTACTACTAGCACAACCCAAATCGAATGAGAATGATTTTTTATTTTATAGATTAAGGAAAAATAGTCAATTCTGTTTTGCCGAAATGATTCCGCGTTTTATACTAACCCGACTTATCCCCTGTTTTTAATCACGATGACCAAAGGATTACTCTGTTCGCTGCTAGCTTCTGCGCTGTTCGGTTACCTGTATTATTTCACTACGTTGCTGACACCACTCAGCGGGCTGGATGCCCTTGGTTTCCGGATTCTATTTATGCTGCCGGCTGTGCTTGCGGTACTTCTGCTATTTAAACAGCAAAAGCAACTGTGTGAACATTTAACCCGAATCAAACAGCAACCCTTTCTGCTGTTAGTGGTGATTTTCAATGCGGCAATGATGGGATTTCAAATGTGGCTCTATTTGTGGGCGCCGAATAACGGAAGTGCGGTTGAAGTCACTGTCGGCTATCTGCTGCTGCCTTTGGTGCTAGTCGCATTTGGTAAGTTTTTATTCAAAGAAACGATTTCACGCTATAAGGCACTGGCAATTCTGTGTGCCGGCATTGCGGTGTTGCTTAATATTTTGCTGACCGGCAGAATGTCGTGGGAAAGTCTGGCGGTCAGTTTGGGCTATGCATTGTATTTCGCCAGTCGTAAATTCTTCAAAATGAACGATCTGGCGGTTTTTACCTTAGAAGTTAGCCTGCTGTTTCCGTTCTGTGTGTATATGGTGGCGCAGGTCGATCTCGCTGCGGCGGCTGGCATCAACCCACACATTTATCTGTTGGTTTTTCTGCTTGGTCTCATCAGCAGCATCGCTTTTATCGCCTACATTTTAGCCAGCAACTGGCTACCGATTAATTTACTCGGACTGCTGGGTTACCTGGAAACCGTCGCCATGTTGTTTATTTCACTGTACATTGGCGAAACCATTCAACCCGCTTCTTACCCACTACTATTCGGACTTTCCGCCGCCATGTTGCTGTTGATGTATGATGGGTTTAGGCTACGAAAAAAAGCACTAGCGTAGAACAAAGTGCGGTCAACCTTTCGTTTAACTGCACTTTGATGATTTGTTACTACGCCTTTTCTTTTTCTCGACGCACAGGTGGAGAGCTCCCCTCCCATTTTGTAAATGAATGTAATTTTTACAACTAAACCAAGAAAAACCAATAAAACCCAAGTTATTGAATTTAATTTAAATATTTTTCAGAATGTTTTTCTTTCTTAGAGCGGTATAAATTAAAACCACTTCAGATGATTTTCACCATGTTGACAAAAATAACCTTATTTACAATAATCCTATTGGTTTGTATGTCTTTATTTTTTATGCCTTATCCGTATACATAAAAAATTTAACTCATTTGAACAAATCCATCTGTCAGATGCACCATGCATGTAAATCAATCCAGACTATTAACCATTGGGAAATTAATCTTATGAAAAAATTGTGGCTGCTTCTTATTTTTTCGCTACTGAGCAATACTCTTCATGCCAAAAGTAAAGAACCAATAAAATCCATTGATATTTATATTACTCCCTATTACTCCGCACAAAACGGAAAAGCTGAGGTGGTAAATACTTACGAGTTAATCAACCATCTGCTACTCAGCAATAAATTAGATGATTTTAAAAAAGCGGTACAACTAGTTGAGGCTGCTCCTGACAATGTTACACCAATGACACTCATGGTGTTGGCTGCTAGAGCCTATGACTTTGGTCTGCGTGATGAAGCCGTATTCTGGTTTTACAACGGAAAAAACCGATACATTACTTTGGGGGACGTGATTGACACCAAAGATAAAATGTTTTTTGAAACCCGAACAACAATGGGAGCGTTTCTTAACCTGATAGGTTCGTTTATCAATTCCTATGCTTTTTGCGATATAAACAAACAGCGTGAAATTTATCAAAAATCAATTAATTGGGTAAGGGAACATCCTTATCAAATAATATTTTCAAAGGAACTGCCTTCACCTCATACTGATCGTCAAGCCGCCCTAAAAAAATCGGAAAAGGAGCTGGACGATATACTCAAAAATCAAGATGCTTATTTTGCTAATCCGAAAAACCTTGCCGAATTTCAAGCAAAACGAAAAGCAAATAATGCAGATCAACAATTTTGTTGGTAAGCCTAATTCTATAACTTAACTTAAAAAAGAGGAAACTATGTTAAATCTAAATTGCCCTAATTGCCAAAAATCAATGGGATTAATT
>NZ_VDHF01000042.1:0-7976 GCF_006228025.1 Testudinibacter crocodili | reverse complement strand
TTTTGTAGCATATACTTTTTATTTTGATTGAGTTGAGAACCGTAATGTGTGAAAAAGAATTTGAGCTGAAACAAAAAGGGAAGTTGGCGAGGCTGACAAACCGCACTTTTAAGTTTGATCCGCGGATTAAAGATGGTTGGTTTTCAGCGGTTTATTTCTTGAAAACCAGCAAAATTGTCGCAAATCGTATCCCCCGACAAACCGTGAGTATGCAATTTTTTCAAAAAAATGAAGCGATTGTGTGCGGCATGGATGAAGCGATTGCACTGCTGCATACTTTTGCCGCTTATCCGCAAAACCTTAAAATCTGGGCGTTGAATGATGGCGATAAAATCTCACCATTTGAAACCGTGTTGATGGTGGAAGGCTATTATGAGGATTTTGGCTATCTGGAAGGCATCATCGATGGGATTTTAGCACGACGCACATCGGTGGCAACACACGTTTATAACGTGGTGCAGGCGGCAAGTGGTAAGCAAGTGATCTTTATGGGTGATCGCGATGACCATTTTTCACAGCAAGCTGGTGACGGCTATGCCGCTTATATTGGCGGCATGAGTGCGCAGGCAACCTATGCAATGAATGAATGGTGGGGCAGTGACGGTGTCGGCACGATGCCACATGCGCTGATTCAGTTGTTCAACGGTAACTTAATTCAGGCGTGCGAAGCCTATTTGGCAACGTTTCCTGAAGATAATTTGGTTGCGCTGGTGGACTATAATAATGATGTGATTGAAGATTCACTCAAGGTGGCGCGCCATTTCGGTAACAAATTATATGGTGTGCGGGTGGACACTTCTGCCAATATGGTGGATCAATATTTCCTGAGAAATCAACATGAGTTCGGACAATACGATTTGCGCGGCACCAATCCGCGCTTAATTAAATTGTTGCGTCGCCATCTGGATGCCGAAGGGTTTCAGCATGTAAAAATTATCGTCAGTGGTGGCTTTGACTCGACAAAAATCCGTTTATTTGAGCAACTGGAAACACCAGTTGACTCCTACGGTGTTGGCTCTAATTTGCTGAAAGTGAATATTGGCTTTACCGGTGATTGTGTTCGCTTAAACGGCAAAGAGCAAGCCAAACAAGGGCGGCGCTACCAGTTTAACCCGCGTTTACAGCCAGTGCGATACGCCGCTGAACAACATGCTGAACGAGAGGAATAATATGACGTTGCAACAATATGCAGATTATTTAGTAGAGTGGTTGGAGCAGCAACGCCATTTTTATGGTGCGAAAGGCTATGTGATCGGCATTAGTGGCGGCATAGATTCGGCAGTAGGGGTGAATTTATTGATGAAAACCGGTGCGCCGGTTCAGGGGTTGATTTTACCGTCGGATACGACTTCTGCCCAAGATATTGCCGATGCTTATGCGGTTGCAAAAAGTGCGGGTTGTACGGTGATTGAAGCTTCTATTAGTCCTAGTTACCGCACTTTTATGCAAAGTATGCAGCCACTGTTCCGTGATGATGCCGAGCGGCAGAATGTGATTGCCGGCAATGTGCAGGCACGGTTACGCATGATAACCCTGTATGCAGCGGCGCAAAATCAACAGGCAATCGTGGTCGGCACTGATAATGCGGCAGAATGGCATACCGGTTATTTCACTAAGTATGGTGATGGCGGCGTTGATGTTGTGCCGTTGGTGCAATTGCGCAAAGAACAGGTGTTTGAATTAGGGCGGTTGCTTGGTGTGCCGCAGGCGGTGTTAGACAAAGCACCGAGTGCCGGGTTGTGGCAGGGGCAAACTGATGAAGATGAAATGGGCGTCAGTTATGCAGAAATTGATGCTTTTTTGCGTGGCGAAACGGTATCTGTACCGGCACAAAAACAGATTGATTTTTGGCACAACCGCTCTCATCACAAACGTATGCTAGCACCAGCACCGCAGAAAATGGTTGAATAGCAAATATTAACAGACTCTAGAATATACGATTGATATGATGAAAGTAGCAACTGTTTGAAACACCGTTGCTACTTTGCCTCATCAAATCTTATCAAATAATTTTTGTAAACTAGATTATTTTTTCTCACCGATTGGCAATACTGTTCTGCCGTAAGATTCGTTGATCACTTCTGCAGCAGCTAAATAGAATGCGCAAAGTGCGGTGATCAATCCCAAGTAGCCGCCAACATTGACAATGGTGTGGTTAGCAGTGGCGTCGCCGATTGCCAAAGCGTAGAAAGTCAGGGTCAGGAAGAAGAAAATCGCTTGCAGTGCACGTGGTTTGGCAAGGGTGGCGATAAACATCATCAGAGTGAACGTGCCCCAAGCGGCTAAATACCATGCAACGAATGTTGCAGGTGTTTCCCCTTTGAAAAAGGCAACGAACAAGCCCCAGGACCACCAGAATGCGCCGTAGCTGATAAATGCGGTGAAGCCGAAAGTGTTGCCTTTTTTAAACTCCATAATCCCGGCAATGGCTTGCGCGGTGCCGCCGAAGGCAAATGCCATAGCAATCACCAAACCGAGTGATTGAGTATCAAAAAAGCCACCGTTGATTAAGCACAATAACCAAGTGGTCAAGGCAAAACCGCATAAGCCTAATGGGCCCGGATTGGCATAACTATTTGTGGTATTAGACATAAATATTCCTCAGATTAAATAAAAAATGTTGCTAAAAAACGGGCGTTAGTATGAATGATTTTAGCATTAAAATAAATACTCAGCGGCTTGGAATATGACCATTTTTTAGACTTTAGTCGCAAAACCATTGATAAAAATGCCAAAAACCACAATCAATAAACCGGCGAACGCCAAGCCACTCGGCATTGGGTCGCTTAACAACAATACGCCGCCAAGCAGGGTGAACAAGATTTCACCGGCTTGGGTGGCTTCAATCACCGCCAACTGTTTCATATTGTGTTTCACCAATTCGGTTGCTTTGAAAAACAGCAGTGTGGCAATGACGCCGGAAAACAGTGCTACCATAAAGGATAGGCTTACTTGGCTAACAGGCGGTAAACCACTGTTGACACCGGCAATCGTCATGCAAATCAGCCAAAATGGCATAGAACACAACACCATACCATAAACCCGCTGTTGTGTGGTCAGGCTGTTGCCGACCAAAACCATCATTTTACGGTTGCCGAGCGGATAAGCAAAGGCGGCGAGCAGAATCAACAGCAGCGGATACAGGCTCTCACGCAGCGACAGCGTGCGTAGATTGTCAATTTGCAGCAGGATAATTCCCAACACAATCAGGCAGGAAAAAAACAGGTTTCTCAGCGGAATGGCTTGCCCAAACAGTGGTGTCAGCAAAATACCGGCGATGATGGTAATCTGCCATGAACTGGCGACGAGCCAAGACGAGGCATAATCCGCCGAGAGTGTCAGCGGCAGATAAAATAAGCCGAAACCAACCGTTGACCACAATAACCACGCAATCGGTGCCTGCCGAATTGCACGGTAAACCGCACTTCGTTTTATCCGCATTCCCAATAGCAGATACAGCATCGGCAGCATAAACACAAAGCGCAGTGCCGCCGACCACCACGCATCGCCTCCAGACAGCGACATACTGCGATTGAGCACAAAAGTGGCGGCAAAAAATAATGAAGAAAACAATCCGAGTAAAATAGCGTTGTTCATAATAATGATATGTTGGTTGATCTGATTGCGGATTCTAACAGAAATTTATTGCGAATCGTTATATAAATAAATGCATATTGATTTATCAATAGGTTGTGATAAAAAATCTTAAGATCTTGTGATTTAGTGTAGTGACTATTCTCATTTGATATTAATCAATTTTAGTTAGATAAAATCCTCTATTATTCCCCTCGGTTATTTTTGATTTTTTTATTTTGTGGGGAGAGATTTTATGGAGAAAAATTCCAAAAACGATCCGGGTTTTGCGACCAGTCGTCGCAGTTTGCTCAAAGGCGGTGCAGCTTTAAGTGGGATCGCCTTGGCTGCAAGTGCGGTGCCAATGCCGGTGTCAGCAGGCGGGCGAGACACAGTGACGGTTGGTAGTAAAGCGGAAGAGAAACTGGTTTGGAGCGCTTGTACGGTAAATTGCCACAGCCGCTGTCCATTGCGGATGCATGTGCAAGACGGTGTGATCAAGTATGTGGAAACCGATAATCTGGGTGATGATGTTTACGGTGATTTTCATCAAGTGCGGGCTTGCGCGCGTGGGCGTTCAATGCGCCGTCGGGTGTACAATCCTGATCGCTTGAAATACCCGATGAAACGGGTTGGCAAGCGTGGCGAGGGCAAATTTAAGCGCATTTCGTGGGACGAAGCTTTTACGGAAATTGCCGCTAATCTGCAACGGATCATCGCTGAACATGGCAATGAAAGCCTCTATCTGCCGTTTGCCACTGGCACGCTGGGAGCGACGGTTGCTGCTTCATACCCACCGCCGAGAAGTATTTCCAGCCGCTTTATGAACAGTATCGGCGGCTGTTTGGGACATCACGGCACTTACAGCTATTCGCAAATCTTTGAAGCGATTCCGTTTATGTACGGCAGCAACGCTGGCAACAGCCCGACCGATATTGAAAATTCTAAATTAGTGGTCTATTTCGGCAATAATCCGGCAGAAACTCGGATGAGCGGCGGTGGAGTGACCTATTTGGTACAACAGGCGATGGAGCGTTCCAAAGCACGCATGATTATGGTCGATCCGCGTTATAACGACACTGCCTCAGGACGCGAAGGCGAGTGGGTGCCGATTCGTCCTGGCACGGATGCGGCGTTTGTTGAGGGCATGGCTTATGTGATGATCAGCGAAAATTTAGTTGATCAAGCATTTTTGGATACCTACTGCGTCGGCTACGATGAAAAAACCTTGCCGGCTTCAGCCAAGCCGAATGCGCACTACAAAGCTTATATCTTGGGTGAAGGCGATGATCAAACCGCCAAAACGCCGGAATGGGCAGCAAAAATCACTGCGATTCCAAAAGAAACAATCATCCGTTTAGCACGTGAAATTGCCACCACCAAACCAGCGTATATCTGCCAAGGTTGGGGGCCGCAGCGCCATGCCAATGGTGAACAGGCGGCACGGGCAATTGCAATGTTGGCGTGTTTGACCGGTAATGTGGGGATCAATGGCGGCAACAGTGGTTCGCGTGAAGGATTTTACAGTATTCCGTTTGTGCGTTTGCCGGTCGGCGAAAATCCGATCAAAGCTAAAATTCCGATCTTTATGTGGACTGATGCAGTGGTGCGCGGCGCAGAAATGACCGCGTTGAAAGACGGCTTAAAAGGTGCGGAAAAACTGAATCAACCGATTAAGTTTATTTTGAACTATGCCGGAAACTGTATTGTCAACCAACATTCCGACATCAACCGCACTTTAGATATTTTGAGTGACGAAAGCAAATGCGAAATGCTGGTGGTGATCGACAACCATATGACCTCAACCGCCAAATGTGCCGATATTCTGCTGCCAGACTGCACCACCTCCGAGCAGGCGGATTTTTGCATGGATGGCTCAGCGGGCAATATGGGGTATGTGATTTTTGCCGATCAAGCGATCGAACCACAATTTGAGTGCAGACCAGTGTATGACATTCTGGCGGGTATTGCGGAAAAAATGGGCAAAAAAGAGGCATTTACCGAAGGTCGTAGCCAAGAAGAATGGTTGCGCCATCTGTATCAACTAACTCAAGAGAAAAATCCGTTGTTCCAAGACATCAGTTTTGAAGAATTTCGACAACGCGGCATCATCAAACAACAAGATCCGGCTGGGCATATGGTGGCGTTCAAAAAATTCCGCCAAGATCCAGTGGCGAATCCGCTGACTACGCCGTCGGGCAAAATAGAGGTCTATTCTGAACGTTTGGCGAAAATCGCCGACACTTGGGAGCTGCCGGAGGGCGATATTATCAGCCCGTTGCCGATTTATGCCCCCGCGGTGGAAGGTTTTGATGATCCATTAACAGAGAAATATCCGTTGCAGCTGGTTGGCTTCCATTTTAAATCACGAGTGCATTCCACTTACGCTAATGTTGATGTATTGGATCAGGCCTCGCTGCAATCGTTGTGGATCAACCCGATTGATGCGGAAAAACGTGGAATCAAACATAACGAAATGGTACGTATCTTCAATGATCGGGGTGAAACTCGGGTGATGGCGAATGTGACGCCACGGATTTTACCGGGCGTGATTGCGATGGGGGAAGGAACGTGGTACACGCCGGACGGACAACGGATCGATCAAAACGGCAGCTTTAACGTGTTGACCACTCAGCGTCCGTCGCCACTCTCGAAAGGCAATCCGCAACATACCAATTTGGTTGAAGTCGCCCGTGTGGGAGGTGAATAATGACGGCAAAACAATATGGATTTTATATCGATTCGCAGCGCTGCACCGGCTGCAAAACCTGTGAACTGGCGTGCAAAGACTACAAAGATTTAACCCCGGATGTCAGTTTCCGCCGTATTTACGAATATTGCGGCGGCGGTTGGAAGCAAGAGGGCGAGGCGTGGACGCAAGATGTGTTCTCGTACTACCTCTCGATTTCGTGTAATCATTGTGCCGATCCGGCGTGTGCCAAAGTGTGTCCGAGCGGTGCCATGCACAAACGGGAAGACGGCTTTGTAGTAGTTGATCAAGATGTGTGTATCGGCTGTAAATATTGCAGCATGGCGTGTCCATACGGTGCGCCGCAATACGACGCAAGCAAAGGGCGCATGAACAAATGCGACGGCTGTTTTGAACGGGTTGAAGTGGGCAAAAAGCCGATGTGTGTCGAGTCTTGTCCGCTGCGAGCGTTGGATCTGCTGCCGATGGATGAGCTGAAAGCCAAATATGGGGAGCTGAAAGATGTGGCGCCTTTGCCGCCGTCGCACTACACGCAACCGAATATCGCACTGCGCTTGAATCACAATGCGAAACCGAGCGACGATCGCAGCGGTTTCTTAGCCAATCCGAAGGAGGTGTAAAATGGGAATGGGATTACACGAATGGCCTCTGGTGTTTTTCACCGTGTTGGCACAAAGTGCGGTTGGCGCATTTTGGGTGTTCATGCTGTTATTGTTAACAGAAAAAAGCGAGCGTGCCGCAACACGCACACATTATGTGATGACGGTGTTGTGGGGCTTGATGGCGATTGGCTTTATTTTTTCAACCCTGCACCTAGGCTCACCCCAGCGTGCCTTTAATGCCCTGAATCGTATCGGTGCTTCCGGCTTAAGCAACGAAATCGCCGCCGGTTCGGCGTTCTTTGCACTCGGTGCAGGCTACTGGGCGTTGGCGACCGCACGCTTATTACCGCAAGCATGGCAAAAACTGCCACTACTTGGTTTTGTAGTGCGCTTGTTATCGGGTATTTCTGCTAAACTACCGTCAATTTGGCGTCCGTTAGCACTGATTGTGGTTAGTATAGTCGGTGCAGCGTTTATCTATGCGATGTCTAAGCTGTATATGATCCCGACCGTGCCGACTTGGAACTCAGCGTTTACACCGCTTTCATTCCTGCTGACCGCACTTTTGGGTGGCTCAACCTTGGCATTGGCACTGCTAAACAGTGTCAAAGCGGCTGAACGCCTGAATGGTTTGTTGTTAACGATTGCATGGCTGGCGTTTATTGCAGCAGTTATCGTGACTTATCAGCAATACAATTATTTAGCCGGCATCAGCAGTGCGATTCACCACGCATTGGATCTGGTGCCGTCATTCGTGCCGGTGATGATCACCCGCTTTGTATTAATCGCAATCGGCTTATTGTTACTGACTGTCGGTGTGAAAAAAGCCAATACCGCACTTCCGCTTATCGGCGTGCTCCTGATTATCGCTGCGGAATTGCTGGCGAGAATTATTTTCTACGGCTTGCATATGACCGTCGGCATGGCAGCTTTAGGATATTGATTTACTCTTTACTCAATAACAGACCGCACTTTGAGTTGAAAATCAAAGTGCGGTTTTTTCGAGTTAAACTAGGGTCTGTTGATTTTTGTTTATAATTTGAGCTATAGACTATTTTTCGCCACTCTTTTGTTTTGCAAATAAATAAGGC
>NZ_VDHF01000041.1:0-32165 GCF_006228025.1 Testudinibacter crocodili | reverse complement strand
ATTAATCGTGTATTTTAACCTTTGTCAGCAATCTAACAGCATACAAACTATGTTGTGGTTTTGTTTTGTCTGTAAAAAATAAAAATGATCACAGAGGAAAAATGATGAAACAGATTCCGATGACCGTACAGGGTGCGGAAAAATTAAAAGAAGAGCTGGAGTTTTTGAAAAACGTCCGCCGTCCGGAAATTATTAAAGCGATTGCCGAGGCGCGTGAGCACGGCGATTTAAAAGAAAATGCGGAGTATCATGCAGCACGGGAACAGCAGGGATTTTGCGAAGGACGGATTCAGGATATTGAAGGCAAACTTTCTAACTGCCACATTATTGACATTACCAAGATGAAAAATAACGGTAAAGTGATTTTTGGCGCGACGGTTGTATTGATGAATTTGGATACAGAAGAAGAGGTCAGCTATAAAATTGTCGGTGATGACGAAGCGGACATCAAGAGCGGTTTGATTTCAGTGAATTCGCCGATTGCACGCGGTTTAATCGGCAAGGAAATTGATGATAGTGTCTCGATCACCACACCGGGCGGCAAGGTAGAATTTGATATCGTTGATGTGCTGTATCAAGGCTAAGACAAAGGCAAACGATAAAAGTGCGGTCTGACAGGTCGGATTGTAGCCCGACCTGTTAGTATTACGTTATTTGGGGAGTTTGATGGTTGGTTCTTTGCTTGGGCGATACAACACCAAAATATGACCGATCAATTGCACTGCGGTGGCGGTAGTTTCACGCACAATTGCATCGATGATTAATTGCTTGGTTTCACGTTCCGCACCGGCAACTTTCACTTTAATCAGCTCATGATGGCTCAAGGCATTATCGATTTCGGCGACAACGCCTTCGGTTAACCCGTTAGCGCCAAGCATCACAACCGGTTTCAAGTTATGTGCCAAGCCTTTTAAATACTGTTTTTGTTTTGTGGTTAAGTTGATTGCCATAAAAAATCCTTTTAACGTAGGTATAATTCTTGTAACGCAGGCTGAGATTAAACATTAAACCTACATTGTTACATCACAATAGAAAAGTTTGAATAATTGATTATTTAGACTTGAATCTATTAATTTAAGTGCCATATTAACATAATTACCGCTTGAGTTAGGTAATTATCTCAAGAGATAAAATAAAATGGGAAAGAAAAAACGTTCTGCCAGCTCGACTCGCTGGTTAAATGAACACTTTAAAGATCACTTTGTGCAAAAAGCACATAAACAAAAACTGCGTTCACGTGCCTACTTTAAACTTGATGAGCTCCAGCAGACTGACCGTTTGTTTAAACCGAATATGACAGTGGTCGATTTGGGCGCAGCGCCGGGCGGCTGGTCGCAATATGTGGTCAAACAGATTGGCAGTCAGGGGCGGGTGATCGCCTGTGATATCCTGGATATGGATCCGATTGCTGGAGTGGATTTCCTGCAAGGGGATTTCCGCGAAGAGAGCGTGTTGAAAGCACTGCTACAACGGGTCGGTGACGGCAAAGTTGATGTGGTATTGTCGGATATGGCGCCCAATTTCAGTGGTATGCCGTCGGTGGATATTCCTAGGGCGATGTATCTGGTGGAACTGGCGTTGGATATGTGTCGTCAGGTATTGGCAAATAAAGGCAGTTTTGTCGTAAAAGTTTTTCAGGGAGAAGGCTTCGACGAGTACCTGAGAGAGATTCGTTCTCTGTTTGGTGTGGTGAAAGTACGGAAACCTGAAGCCTCTCGTGGTCGATCGCGAGAAGTATATATTGTAGCAACCGGTTACAAATTATAGTAATCTATGCTACCGATTTGTTAAACAAGGAATAAACGAGGTTGAGCCTTGAAGAACGACATGATAAAAAACTTAATTTTGTGGACGGTAATCGGTGTCATTCTGATGTCCGTGTTTCAAAGTTTTAATTCCGATTCGGAAGCCAAAAGCGGTGTGGATTACACTGCGTTCGTTTCCGATGTGGGCAATAATCAGGTAACTGAAGCACGTTTTGATGACAGTCAAATTACCGTGACCAAAAGTAATGGTGATAAATACCAAACTGTCATGCCGATTTACGACGCCAAAATTTTGGATGACTTGATTCAGAAAAATGTCAAAGTGTCCGGCACGCCGCCGGAAAAACGCGGCTTATTCTCACAGATTTTGATTTCATGGTTCCCGATGCTGTTGTTGATCGGCGTTTGGATTTTCTTTATGCGCCAAATGCAAGGCGGTGGCGGCAAAGCGATGAGTTTTGGCAAAAGCAAAGCCCGCATGATGACCGAAGAACAAAATACCACCCGTTTTACCGATGTTGCAGGCTGTGATGAAGCGAAAGAAGAGGTTGGTGAAGTCGTCGATTTCTTGCGCGATCCGAGTAAATTCCAAAAATTGGGCGGTAAAATTCCGAAAGGCATTTTGATGGTCGGGCCACCGGGAACCGGTAAAACCTTGCTGGCAAAAGCGATCGCCGGCGAAGCAAAAGTGCCGTTTTTCACGATTTCCGGTTCGGACTTTGTCGAAATGTTTGTCGGGGTCGGCGCATCACGGGTGCGTGATATGTTTGAACAAGCTAAAAAAGCCGCACCTTGCTTGATTTTTATCGATGAAATCGATGCGGTCGGACGCCAACGTGGCGCTGGTTTGGGTGGCGGACACGATGAACGTGAACAAACGTTAAACCAAATGTTGGTCGAAATGGACGGTTTTGAAGGTAATTCCGGCGTTATCGTGATTGCTGCGACCAACCGTCCAGACGTGCTGGATCCGGCATTGACCCGTCCGGGACGTTTTGACCGTCAAGTGACCGTCGGTCTGCCGGATGTGCGTGGACGTGAACATATTTTGAAAGTGCATATGCGTAAAGTACCGGTCTCACCGGATGTCGACCCAATGGTGATTGCACGGGGTACACCGGGTTATTCCGGGGCAGATTTGGCGAACTTAGTTAACGAAGCGGCGCTGTTTGCGGCACGTCACAATAAACGTATCGTGACCATGGTCGAGTTTGAAAAAGCCAAAGATAAAATCAACATGGGGCCGGAACGTCGCACCATGATCATGACCGAGAAACAGAAAGAATCGACGGCTTATCATGAAGCAGGCCATGCGATTGTCGGTTATTTAGTGCCGGAACACGATCCGGTGCATAAAGTCACCATCATTCCACGTGGACGGGCGCTAGGGGTAACCTTCTTCTTGCCGGAAGGGGATCAAGTCAGTATCAGCCACAAGCAATTGGAAAGTAAGCTGTCGACGCTGTATTCCGGCCGCTTGGCAGAAGATCTGATTTATGGCGAGGAAAATATCTCTACCGGTGCTTCGAACGATATTAAAGTTGCCACTAATATTGCGCGCAAAATGGTCACTGAATGGGGCTTCTCCGATAAATTGGGGCCGATTTTATATGCTGAAGATGATGGTGAAGTCTTTTTGGGACGCTCAATGGCGAAAGCCAAACATATGTCTGACGAAACCGCTCATTTGATTGATGAAGAAGTCCGTCAAATTGTCGAGCGTAACTATCAGCGTGCCAGACAGATTCTGTTGGACAATATGGATATTTTACACGCGATGAAAGATGCGTTGATGAAATATGAAACCATCGAAGAAGAGCAGATTCGCCAGTTGATGGAACGTCGTGAAGTCACGCCACCACCGGGCTGGGAAGGTGATGAAAAAGCAGATACTAAAGCTAAATCAGAGCAAGCTACAAAGGATCAAGCTACAAAGGAGCAGGCTAAAGCGGATGAGGTAAAAAAACCAACGGAGTTGGAAGAGGAAATCATCTCTGACAGTGACGATGACCAGAATCCGGAAAATAAAGCCTAAGTTCTGTTCGGTTGATAGCTATCAAAATCTGCCCCTAAAAAGTTGATTTAATAACCAACTGACTAGGGGCAAATTTTTATTAATATTCAATGACTAAATATGAAAAATGTGACTATTTCCTGTTGGCATTTCGACCGAAAGGCTGAGTTTACCCCCCATTGTTTCAACATAACGTTTTAAAGTGGAAAGTTTTAATTCATTGCCTCGTTGTTCAATTTGAGCGACCGCAGGTTGAGATATTCCAAGCGTTTGCGCCAAGTCCTTTTGAGAAAGCTCCAGTTCTTCACGCAATTGGGATAGACCAACTTCAAGGATTAATTCTTGTGCTTTCTCATGAATTTTAGCTTGGCGTTCAGCTGGCAATCTCGCCATTATTTCATCTAATGTAATATATTTTTTCATATTATTTCTCTAGCATTTTCAAGTAATTGGTGAATTCGTTATCTGCGATACGGATCATTTTTTCGTAAAATCGTTTATCATTACTTTTATCGCCAGCACACAACACAATTGCTTGACGAAGCGGATCGAATGCAAAAAATGCTCGAAGTGGTGATCCCTGATGTTGAATACGCAATTCTTTCATATTAGCATATTTAGAACCTTTGATAGTATCAGCGTAAGGTCGCGATAACTTATGCCCTTCGTTCTTTAAGAGGTGAAGGTAAGCGAGCACGCTATCTTGAGTATCTTCATCTTGCGCTAGTAACCATGTATCAAAACGCTCAGTAGTAATTACTACCCAGTGGACTATATTTTTCATCATTCCATTCGATAAGTTTCAGCTTATAATTATTTTATAAGCTGAAACTTATAAGTCAATCGTTATTTTGACTTATCTACAGGGATAATTTGAAGATTTTCTCAGTAAAATGACAGTGACACTGCGCTTATAAACTCTCACCTAAATGAATTTTAAAGCCGGTATCAATAATTTCCTGCGCAATGGCGATGCCGTTTAGGCGGTCGATGATTTCTTGGGCGGCAATTTTGCCGATTTCAAAGCGAGGGGTAATGATTGAGGCGAGCTGTGGCGTCATCGCTTGCCCGACGTTGTGACCGTGAAAACCGGCGATAGCGATGCGTTGTGAGATCGGAATACCTTGTCGTTGGCATTCGAATACCGCACCGATTGCCAAGTCGTCATTGGTGCATAAAATGCCGTCGGTATTTGGGCGCTGTGCGATAATTTGCCGCAACTGCTGTGCGCCTAAGCTGAATGATGATGCTTGTTCAGTCAGCAGCTTATAGGGTTGCAGCTGGTGTTGTTGCATCGCTTTTTCATAGCCCTCAATTTTCTGTAAGGTACGCTGATCCATGCGTGCGGCAAAATAGACAATATTTTTGCGCCCTTGCTGAATCATAACTTCGGTCATCTGCTGTGATGCTAAACGGTTATCAAAACCGACCGCTTGTGCCACCGGTTTGCTGTGCTTCAGATCCATGATTTCGATAATCGGAATATTGGCGACTTGCAGCATTTTCAGTGCCTGTTTGCTGTGCACGTTTTCTGACAGAATCAGCGCATCAACATTATACGAGAGTAGCGAACGAATCCGTTGCTCTTCAATTTCCGGTGAGTAACCAAAATGTGCCAACATCGTTTGGTAGCCCGACAGCTCGGTTACCGATTCAATGCCTTTGATCACATCGGCAAACACCTGGTTGGTCAGCGAGGGCACTAACACACCGATGGCATGGCTTTTGGCGCTCGACATAATGCGTGAGGCAACATTGGGAATATAGCCAAACTGTTCGATTGCAGCAGCGATTTTCTCTCGCGTGGCAGGTGCGACGGTTTTAGGATCACGCAGATAGCGGCTCACGGTCATTTTGGTGATGCCGAGATGATTGGCGATGTCTTGTAGAACCGGTCGTTTATGCTGCATAGATTTCCATATTGCTGACCGCACTTTGCTGCTTGCACAGTATCAAAGTGCGGTGCAGGGCTTAGACCTTAAAGCAGGCTACCAAATGCTGTGGTTCGCCGAGTAATAACGGCTTATCCAACGTGCAGTGGCTATCGGCAATCGGGCAGCGGGTACGGAACACGCAGCCGGACGGCGGATTAATCGGCGAAGGCAAATCGCCTTCCAACAGCTGAATCTGCTTAGTGCGTTCCAGCTTCGGATCGGGAATCGGCACCGCAGACATCAACGCTTTGGTATAAGG
The DNA here is from genome assembly GCF_006228025.1 of Testudinibacter crocodili. Taxonomy (NCBI): domain Bacteria; kingdom Pseudomonadati; phylum Pseudomonadota; class Gammaproteobacteria; order Pasteurellales; family Pasteurellaceae; genus Testudinibacter; species Testudinibacter crocodili. The sequence continues at coordinate 26,192 of NZ_VDHF01000041.1, read as the reverse complement.
GTGCTTGGTATGTTGGAAAACTGAACGATAATCACCCAGCTCCACCGCATTGCCCAAATACATCACCAATACGCGATCGGAAATATGCTTGATCACCGACAGATCGTGGGCGATAAAAATCAGAGAAAGCCCCATCTCTTGTTGCAACGATTTCAGCAGATTGACGACCTGTGCTTGGATTGAAACGTCCAATGCTGACACGGGTTCGTCACAGATGATCAGTTTTGGTTCGATAATCAGGGCACGGGCAATACCAATCCGCTGGCATTGCCCGCCGGAAAATTCGTGCGGATAGCGATTGATCAGATTTGGCAACAACCCGACCTTCGCCATCATATTCTGCACCCGTTGCTTAATTTCTTGGCGCTTCAAGTGCGGTTGGTAAACCTTTAACGGCTCGGCAATAATATCGCCGATGGTCATACGCGGGTCAAGCGATGCCAACGGATCCTGAAAAATCATCTGAATATCGTTGCGCAATGCTTTCCATTGTTTGCTGTTTTGGCTGCTTAAATCTTTCCCCAGCCATAGCATTTTGCCGCCGGCGGATTTCACCAAGCCGATAATAGCACGAGCCAAGGTGGACTTGCCACAACCGGATTCGCCGACCACGCCCAGTGTTTCGCCCTGATAGAGTTTGAACGACACCTGATTCACGGCTTTCAGCGTTTGTGCTTTGCTGAAAAGCGCACTTTTGTCTTTTTTAATTTTGAAATGAACGCTTAGATTGTCCACTTCGAGCAATAAATTGTTGTTATTTTCAAGTTGCATCGGTTGCTCCACTACATTTCCGCAATCGGAATATAACAAGCCCGCAGGCGATTGCCGTCAAAGCGGCGTAACGGTGGCGCTTGCACACATTGTGCGGTGGCATGCCGACAGCGTGGCTGAAACGGGCAGCCTTGCGGCAGATTTAATAGATTCGGCGGATTGCCCGGAATCGTAATCAAGGTATTCGACTCTTCATTGAGTTTGGGCACTGCGTTGATCAACCCGATGGAGTACGGATGGGTCGGCTGATAGAAAATTTGTTCGGCAGAGCCATATTCCATGGTGCGTCCGGCATACATCACCAACACATTGTCACAAATACCGGCAACCACCCCCAAGTCGTGAGTGATCATGATAATCGCCGTGTTAAACTCCTGTTTCAGATCGTTTAACAGCGACATAATTTGCGCCTGCACGGTCACATCAAGTGCGGTGGTCGGTTCATCGGCAATCAACAGTTTTGGGCGACACAACAGCGCCATCGCAATCATCACCCGTTGCCGCATACCGCCTGAAAATTCGTGTGGATACATCTCCATGCGTTTTTTGGCTTCCGGCATTTTCACCGCGTCCAACATTGCCAACGATTCAAGATAAGCTGTTTTGCGATCAAGCCCTTTATGCAGCATCAGCACTTCCATCAACTGCTCTTTGACTTTCATGTAAGGATTCAGTGACGTCATCGGATCTTGGAAAATCATCGCAATCTGCTCGGCACGCAGCCGATTTAGCGCTTTTTTCGGCAGATTCAGAATCTCTTCGCCGTTGAATTTGGCAGAACCTTCAACTCGCCCGTTGTCAGCGAGCAACCCCATTAAGGCAAAAGCAGTTTGTGACTTGCCGGAGCCGGATTCGCCGACAATCCCCAGCGTTTGCCCGGCTTGCAGCGCAAAGGTTAAATTGTTGACCGCAGTCACATCGCCGTCATGGGTTTTGAAAATGACACGCAGATCGTTGACATCAAGTAATAAATTGGATTTTGTCATCATCTTTCCTTAACGATCTTTAGGGTCGAGGGCATCACGTAGACCATCGCCGATAAAATTAAAACAGAACAGGGTTGTCACCAAAAATAGCGCTGGAAAAATCAACAGCCATGGCATATATTCCATCGAACGTGCGCCGTCATTAAGCAAGCCTCCCCAACTGCTCAGCGGTTCCTGCGTACCTAAGCCCAAGAAGCTGAGGAAAGATTCAAATAAAATCATCCCGGGCACCAACAGCGAAGCATACACCACTACCACGCCCAATACATTCGGCACGATATGGCGCCAGATAATCTGACGGGTCGGCACGCCACAGACAATAGCGGCTTCAACAAACTCTTTGCGTTTCAGGCTTAAGGTTTGTCCACGCACGATCCGCGCCATGTCCAGCCACGACACCATACCGATGGCAACGAAGATCAACAGAATATTCTGCCCAAAAAAGGTGACCAGCAAGATCACAAAGAACATAAACGGAAAAGAGTTAAGAATTTCTAAAATCCGCATCATCACCGCATCGGTTTTGCCGCCGACATAGCCCGATGTTGCGCCGTACAGCGTGCCGACCAATACGGCAATTAATGCGCCGGCAACCCCAACCAGCAGCGAAATTCGTCCACCGATGGCAACCCGTACCAATAAATCACGCCCAGAAGAGTCAGTGCCAAAATAGTGCATACTTTCAATATCCGGTGGCGCGGACATCATATTCCAATCGGTTTCGTCAAACGGAAATGGCATCAGCATCGGCGCAAAAATCACAAATAAGGTGATCAGCGACAAAATAAACAGGCTGACTAATGCGGCTCGGTTATGGAAGAAACGGCGTTTGGCATCTTGCCACAGGCTGCGTCCTTCCACTTCTTGTTGTGCCAAATTATTGGCGAATTTTTCGACCATGTCGGTATTTTGTTGTTTAATTAACATAGTACAGCGTTCCCTTAATAGCGAATTTTCGGATCGATTACGGCATATAAAATATCCACAACCGCATTAAAGGTGATGGTCAACGCACCAACCAAAATGGTCAGGCTGAGCACCAAGGAGTAGTCTCGATTCAGCGCACCATTGACAAACAGTTGCCCGATGCCCGGCAAGCCGAAAATGCTTTCGATCACCATTGAACCGGTAATGATTCCGACAAACGCCGGGCCCATGTAGGAGATTACCGGCAGCAGCGCCGGACGCAGTGCATGCTTAAGAATAATCCGATGTGCCGGCAAGCCTTTGGCTTTAGCGGTGCGGATAAAATTAGAGTGCAGCACTTCAATCATCGAGCCGCGGGTGATCCGCGCAATGCTGGCAATGTAAGAGAGTGAAAGTGCGGTCATCGGCATCAGCATATTGATCAGCATACCGCCGTTCCAGCCGCCGCCCGGCAGCCATTTCAGGGTGATGGAAAAGATCAGCACCAACAGCGGCGCCACCACGAAACTGGGGATCACCACCCCAGTCATGGCAAAGGTCATAATCAGGTAATCGATCCATTTGTTTTGCCTAATCGCGGCAATAGTACCGGCAGTGATGCCCAATGTCAGGGCAATCAAAAACGCAGAAAAACCCAGTTTCAACGAAACCGGAAACGCCTGTGCTACCAGTTGATTAACGGTGAAATCTTTATATTTGAACGAGGGGCCAAAATCGCCGTGCGCTAAATTTTTTAAATAGAGCAGATATTGCGTATGAATCGGCTTGTCCAAATGGTATTTGGCTTCAATATTTGCCATCACTTCTGGCGGATAATTTTTTTCGCTGGAAAACGGGCTGCCCGGTGCCAGCCGCATCATAAAGAAAGAGAGCGTGATCAACACAAATAGTGTCGGAATCGCCTGTAAAATTCGGCGAAGAATGAGTGTCAGCATAATAATAATCTAAAAGTAAATCGTTTATCAGTTAAAAGTGCGGTCAGCATTCTACCGCACTTTCGATATGGAATCTAATAGCGTTAACCAAGCCCCATTCGAGAGCTATTCGAACGGGGCGGACGGTTATTGCTTGATTAAATAAACATCTTTCAGATAGTAGTTTTGTCCCGGATGAGCGGAAGCATAGCCTTTCACATACGGTTTGATCAGGCGAGGCTGAACATAGTGATACACCGGCACTGACGGCACGTCATTGCTGAAGAAAGTTTCAGCTTTGGCATAATCTTGTTGACGTTGTTCTTCAGTGTCCGCCAATTGTGCGTGTTTTACCACAGCATCATATTCCGGATTTTTGTAAAACGCAGTATTGTTGCTGCTGTCGGACAGGAAGTAGTTCAAGAACGAAGTGGCTTCGTTATAGTCAGAACACCAGCCGGCACGGGCAACATCATAAGCACCGTTGTGGCGTGAATCTAAATAGGTTTTCCACTCTTGGTTTTCCATTTTCGCATTTACAGCGCCGCCTAGATTTTGTTTCCAAATCGAAGATGCAGCAATTGCAATTTTCTTATGATTTTCCGATGTGTTGTACAGAATACTGAAGTCTAACGGTTTTTGTTTAGTAAAACCGGCTTCAGCCAACAATTTTATCGCTTCTTCGTTGCGTTTGGCTTGTGGCCATGTTGCCCATTCTGGATTAGTCAGTTTTTCACCGCCATTGATATACGGCGGGGTGAAGTGATAGGCAGGCACTTGACCTTGTGCGATCACTTTGTCGGTGATGATATTGCGATCCAGCGCCAGACTCAGGGCTTGACGCACTCTCACGTCATCAAATGGTGCTTTTTTAGTATTGATTTCATACACATAGGTACATAAAATTGGGCTGACATGTAACTCATTCGGAAGATCTTGTTTTAATCTAGAGAACATTTCAGGCGGAATCTCTTTGCCGGTCACATCAATTTCACCGGCACGATAGCGGTTGATATCGGTGGTGGAAGATTCAATCGGCAGCAAAGTCACTTTGGTCAGCACGGTGTTGGCGGCGTCCCAATAGTTTGGATTAGGCGACAGCTCGCTTTTTTCGTTGACAATCAATTTATCTAGCTTAAAGGCACCGTTACCGACAATATTTTCTGCTTTGGTCCACTGGTCACCGAATTTTTCAATCGTGGCTTTGTGTACCGGAAATAGCACATAGTGCTCAACTAATTTGTCAGCATAAGGAATCGAAGCATCCAGTGTCAGTTGCAGCGTGTGATCATCTAAGGCTTTCACGCCCAGCGTATCCGGTGCTTTTTTACCTTCGGTAATCTCACCGGCATTTTGCAAGGTCAGGTATTTCAGATAAGTAGAGTACGGCGCAGCAGTTTTGGGGTCAACCAAGCGTTGCCAGCTATAGACGAAGTCCTGAGCGGTGACCGGATCGCCGTTTGACCATTTGGCATTGTCACGCAGATGGAAAGTCCAGGTTTTGAAATCATCAGAGTGCTCCCAAGATTTGGCAACACCAGGCAAAATATGCCCTTGCTCATCGGAGGTGACCAAGCCTTCAAACAGTTGGCGGGCATATTGCCCTTCAACATCGCCTTCCATTTTAGCCGGATCCAGTGTTGCCGGGTTGGTTGAGATGTTATAAACCAATTCTTGTTTTGCGGCCAATTCGGTTCCGGCAGGTACATTGGCAGCAAAAGCAGAGCTACCTGCCAGCAAAGCAACAGCAAGTGCGGTATGAAGTTGAGAGAGTTTGAATGTCATAGTCACGTACTCCTTATAGATGTTGTGTTTTGAATTTCTATTTCAAAAAATTGAATAGAAATTCATTCTTCCACAAAATTTTAGTTTGTAAATAAGCAAAATGTAAAATTACGAGAATTATCACGTTAAATAAACGTTAAAGCGGAAAGTTTGTTTTTTATTTAAACAAAATCGGGGATTCAACTAAAAAAATACCGCACTTTACCCCCGTTTTGATTAAGATAGAGTACAATGTTCCGCATTACAGCAGAGAATAAGCAGAGGAGAAATAGAGGATGAATGAGACAATTGATGCCACCGAGCAAGATTTCAACCGTGTCGTCACAGAGGTGATTCGTCTGACCCAATACAGCCACGGCGCTGGCTGCGGCTGTAAAATTTCGCCAAAAGTGTTGGATCAGATTTTGCATACCGAAATGGAAAAATTTCTCGATCCGCACTTGCTGGTCGGCAATGAGAGCCGAGATGACGCAGCGGTGTATGATATCGGCAACGACATCGGTATTATCAGCACCACCGATTTTTTTATGCCAATTGTGGATGATGCTTTTACTTTTGGGCGCATTGCTGCTACCAATGCCATCAGCGATATCTATGCGATGGGCGGCAAACCGATTATGGCGATTGCAATTTTGGGTTTTCCGATCAGCAAACTGCCACCGGACGTAGCAAGACGCATTGTTGATGGCGGTCGCACGGCTTGCCAAGAAGCCGGGATTTCACTGGCGGGTGGGCATTCGATCGATGCGCCGGAGCCGATTTTCGGCTTGGCGGTCACCGGCATTGTGAACACCAAACGCCTGAAGCGTAATAATCAAGCGCAAGCCGATTGTGAACTGTATTTAACCAAACCGCTGGGAATCGGCATTTTAACCACCGCTGAGAAGAAAGGCAAATTAAAGCCTGAACACGAGCAGTTGGCGGCACAAGTGATGTGCCAATTGAACCGTATTGGGGCTGAATTTTCCGAAATTGAGGGCATTACCGCCATGACCGATGTCACCGGTTTTGGGCTGTTAGGGCATTTATCGGAAATTTGTCAAGGTTCGAATTTGGCAGCCGAAGTGGAATTTGACAAGGTGCGCTTACTGGACGGCGTGACATACTATATTGAAAAAGGCTGCATTCCGGGTGGTAACAAACGCAATTTTGACAGCTACGGTCATCTGGTGGCGCCAATGAGCGAGTTGCAACAAGCGGTGCTGTGCGATCCGCAAACTTCCGGCGGCTTGCTGATTGCGGTGAAACCGCAAGCGGTTGCACAAGTGCAGGCGTTGGCAGCAGAAAATGGAGTTGAACTGTTTAAAATCGGGCAGTTGCGCCAGCGAGAAAGCAGCACCGCACCACTGATTCAGGTGATTTAAACCGGATTTTGCCAAAGGCGATCCAAAGTGCGGTGATGTACAACGCAGGTCAATAAATCACTAATTAATCAATTATGAAAAATATACAAGAGGAGTTTTTATGTCTGCTGTAACAACCTCTGCAATAACCAATGCGCAGAGTGGAATTTTGCCGGAACACTGCCGTTCCGGATTGTTTTTGGAACTGACTATCACGGATTTGGCAAAGGTCAAACAAGGCTGTGCCAGCTTTTTGACCCAACTGGAAGCCTTGCAGCAAAATTATCCCGACGCTAAATTGGGCGCGGTGATCGCATTTGGTGATCCGATCTGGAAACAACTTGCCGAACCGCAAAGTGCGGTCGCGCTGAAACCATTTGTTACCTTAGGCAAAGGCAACTTGAGTGCTCCGGCGACACAACGGGATATGCTGATTCACATTCAATCGCTACGAGTGGATGTCAGTTTTTCTGCCGGACAAATGGCAATGGCAGTGTTTGGTGAGGCGGTGCAGGTGGAAGAAGAGACGCATGGTTTCCGCTGGATCGAAGAACGTGATCTGACCGGTTTTATCGACGGCACTGAGAATCCGCAAGGCGCAGAAGCACGTGCGCAAGTGGCGCTGGTGGCTGACGGCATCGACCAAGGTGGCAGCTATGTATTGACGCAGCGCTATGAACACCAGCTGGATAAATGGCAAAAATTATCGGTTTCCAAACAAGAAAGTGTGTTTGGCAGAACCAAAGTGGAAAGTGAAGAACTGGAAGATGTGCCGGAAACGTCTCATGTCGGACGAGTCGATTTGAAAGAAAACGGTGTCGGTTTGAAATTGGTGCGCCAAAGCCTGCCATACGGCAAAGTCAGCGGTGCGCAAGGACTATATTTCATCAGCTATTGCGCCTGCTTGCACAATATCGAACAGCAGTTGTTAAGCATGTTCGGCGAATTGGACAACAAAACTGACCGCATGCTCGGTTTCACCCAAGCAATCAGCGGCAGTTATTACTACGCCCCATCACTTTCACAATTGCAGACATTGTCAGCATAATTTATTGTTATCTGATACGACAAAGTGCGGTTTAATTGACAAACCGCACTTTGTTATTTTCTGTTTTTTCTTTCATCCTGTACTATCTGTGAGCAGTTTCAATTCGCATGATGCAAATATAATTGCCTTATAATCTTATAGTTTGAGTGAATAATCTTATTAAAGTATAAAAAATAAACAAATTTATGGTGTTTTGGGGTTAGATCAAAAGGTTTGGTTGTTGCTGGTCTGTTAGCAAAAGCGTAAATCAATATTTTATTTTTATTAAAAAATTTAAATTTGATTTAGGTCACAGTTTGCGTACCTAATTATGGGTATAGTGGTAGCACTTCCGGCATAGACCGAAAGTAAAATTATAAAGTAACCATTTATAGAGGAATCCAAAATGAAAAAAACAACGTTAGCATTAGTGACAGCAGCAGTATTAGTGAGTGGGTCGGCGTTGGCACATCAAGCTGGTGATGTGATTGTGCGTGGTGGTCCGATTTTGGTCGTGCCTGATGCATCGACTAAAAATCATTCTGGTAATACGTTACAATATGATTTTAATGTAAATAGCAATGCTCAGTTGGGGTTGACCGGAACTTATATGATCACCGACAACCTAGGGGTGGAGTTATTGGCAGCAACGCCTTTTAGTCACGAGCTATCATTACCTGTATATGGAAAGACGGCTAAAGTTAAGCATTTGCCGCCAAGTTTATATCTGCAATACTATTTTTTGGATAAAAATACCAAAGCTCGTCCATACTTGGGGGCAGGTATCAACTATACTACTTTCTTTAGTGAAAAAGAGACATTGGCAGGAGTTACTGATCTGAAATTAAAAGATTCTTGGGGCGCCATTGTGAATGCCGGGGTGGATATCGGTTTAACGGATAATCTGTATTTAAATACTTCAGTTTGGTATGCAAAAATTAAAACTAAAGCTACCTTTAAATTAGGGGGCAAGGAACAAAGAGCTGATGTGACGCTGGATCCGATGGTTTATTTCATCGGTTTAGGTTATAAATTCTAATTTTGCGGGGTTTCTGCCAAAAGAGAATTGGTAGAACCGCACTTTTAAAGTACAGGTTTTGCCTCATCGGGGGCAAAACCTGTATTTTTGTTTGCGTATAAAATATTTTATCGCAAAGTGCGGTTTAGAATACACGTTTAAACGGTTTGACAATCACCTCGCCATATACACCAGCGGCAACGTAGGGATCGGCAGCCGCCCACTGTTGTGCCTGCTGCAAACTGTCGAAACGTGCAATCACGGTAGAACCGCTGAAACCGGCTTCGCCCGGATTTTCGTCGTCAATAGCTGGGTTCGGGCCGGCGACTAACAGACGATCTTCACTTTGCAGTGCGGTCAGACGCGCCAAATGTTGTTCGCGCACGGCTAAGCGTTGTTGCAGTGTGTCGGGTTTGTCTTGTGCAAAAATAACGTAATACATGATTTTTCTCCTTTTATATATTGTTTCTTTGATCATTGTTTTTTAGATTATTGTCACCTTGAAGTTGATAATATTCTTGTAATTCAAACATCGCTTTATCCAATTCGGCATTATTCTCTTTCGGAATCGCTTTCGGACGACCGTTTTGGTCAATCGCAACAAAGGTAAACACTGCATCGGTGACGCAATAACGCTCGTTAAACGGTTCGGTCGAGACCTTTTTAACCCAAACTTCGACTTCGATTTTCAACGAGCTATTGCCGACTTTGATGCAGCGCCCGTAACAGCAGATCACATCGCCGACCGACACTGGACGAATAAAATTAATTTTATCGACCGATACCGTGACCACCCGCCCTTGAGCGATTTCTTTCGCCATGATGGCACCGCCGATATCCATTTGTGACATAATCCAGCCACCAAAAATATCGCCGTTGGCGTTGGTATCGGAGGGCATTGCAAGGGTACGCAGTAGCAGTCGTCCTTTCGATACACGCCCTGGATTTGCACCAAGTGCGGTTTCAACAAATTCGTGTCCCATAATTTATTCTTGATCCTGATGGTTAGTGTTGTGTGGTTGCTGATCTTTCGGCAAGTGGCGGTACAGATAAACGCCGGTGATCACGGTGGCAACTAAGGTCATGCCGATGACACCAAATACTTTAAAGGTCGCCCAAGCATCATCGGACATATAGTGACTGATATACAGGTTCACCAACATACATAGCACAAAAAACAGCGCCCAACCCAAGTTAAGCTTGTTCCACACGGTTTGTGGCAAGCTGATCTCTTTGCCTAACAGGCTTTTGACCAAAGGTTTTTTGAAACCGTATTGGCTGATCAATAGCGCAAGGGCAAAAATAGCGTAAACGATGGTGACTTTCCATTTCAAAAACTCCAGATCATTGAAATAGACCGTCAGTAGCCCAAAGAAAATCACCGCTGCTGCCATAATTTTTTGTTGTTTTTCAATACCGCCGAATTTGAGTTTCAGCAAAACCATCTGAATTACCGTGGCGGCAATCAAGGCGATCGCACCAGCCTGAATGCCGTAAAGTTTGTAGGCGGCAAAAAAAAGAATTAAAGGGATAAATTCGAGTAATTGTTTCATTGAAACGTCCGTAGGATATTTTTATCAATAAATAGCTGGTAGAAGCGATAGGTAAACACCAATGTAAACACACTGATGGCAGCACTGACGGTGGCAACAATCAGCGTCATCACTATCGAGCTAGCCAATGGTGCTAATTGCAAGGTGATAATTAAAGGGAGCAGATAGACCAATAAGCTGAACAAAAACAGGGGCAGGATACGTTTGCCGCTTCCATTGAGCCAGACCAGCTTCAAGGCTTGGGAGAAAGTGCTGTTTTCTAATACGTAGGCGTAAGGCGCCAGACATAAACGAATAAACAGATAGCAACCGATCAGCACCGAAGGCAGGGCGAAGAGCGATCCACCACCGGTAGCGACATAGCTGGCTGCTGCCAAACTAAAAGGTATTACGATGATAAAATTCAGTAATAAAAAGATTGGTGTTTTTTTCACCGCATAGGCAAAGGCATTGCTGAGATTGGCGGGTTTTTGCTGGCTGATAAAGGTAATCATGCTGAGAAACCACAGAATCAACAGAGAATTGACCACTTGTCCGGCAATGGTCAACATCAAAAAAGTGCTGCCGTCACCTTCTGATTGGGGATCAATACCATTGAGTAAATAACGGAAAAATACATTATCAATAACCAATAGTAGCAGAAAAAACAGTGCCATTTGGCGTTGGTTCAGAATGAAATTCCAACTGTCTTGGAAGATTTTAATAAAATTAACGGGCATAAAACGTCCTGCAACAAGAAAAAACGGTAGTGATTATAGCAATTATATTTAGCAAACTCACTCTCTATCCGAACTTGCTGTTCGGTTGCTGATGATGGAGAAAGCCGACGACTTATAGGCTTCAAACAGTGCTGCATTGGCGAGCAGCTGTGCTTTAGTCAGTGAAAACACGCCGTCTCCACCTTGTTTAAATTGAATCCAGTTAAAGGCGACAGTCGGAAATTGTTCGATCAAATGCACCATGCTATTGCCCACTTCGCACACAAAAACACCATTATCGCTTAAATAATCTGCCGCATGCGCCAAAATGCGTTTCACCAAAATCAAACCGTCCTGTCCGGCTTCCAGCGCCATCGTTGGTTCATGATAAAATTCTGCTGGCATTTGTTGCAGATCTTCTTCGTCGACATAGGGCGGATTAGAGACGATCAGGTTGTATTGATCCGGTGGTAAGGCAGAAAACAGATCGGATTGAATCGGGAACACTCGGTGCAGTGCGTTATGTCGTTCGATATTGATTTCGGTCACTTGTAGTGCATCGGGTGAAAGATCGATAGCATCGATTTCCGCCTGTGGGAATCTTGCAGCGCAGGCAATGGCAATGCAGCCACTGCCAGTACACATATCCAAAATACGTTTCGGTTCATCTTTCAATAAACCGGTGAAACCATCTTGAATCAGTTCGCCGATCGGTGAACGTGGAATAATCACCCGTTCGTCTACATAAAACTCTAGCCCACAAAACCACGCATTGTGGGTTAAATAAGCGATTGGGGTGCGAGTGCCGACCCGTTGAATTGCGGCATGGAACAGTTTTTGTTTTTCATAATAAGTCAGATTGGAGCTGTAAAGTGCGGTCGGCACATCTTGTGGCAGGTGCAGCACCGACAACGTCAATTGCACCGCCTCGTCCCATGCATTATCTTGCCCGTGTCCGTAAAAAATATCGGACGCATTAAAATAGCTGTACATCCAACGCAGAAAATCTTGAATGGTTTTGAGATCTTCCAAACTGGAAGAAAGCTGCATTTCTTCGACTAATTCGGGGTTGTAGTGGATCTTTTCGGACATAAATTGAGTACCTTATAAAACAATATCATTGCCTATTTATACCATATTTATTGCTGCTTTGCATAAAGCGTATCGGCTTTGATTGAGGAAGTACTTTCTTTGTTTAAAAATAGAGCAATAGTCATTTTTTTCGCCTGAATGGTGGCTTGCTAACAACCCAAAGAAAAACCGTAGCCGAGTGAGGATTGGGCTACGGTTATTTATTAGCGGATTAATCGCAAGGCAGGATTTTGATCGCTAAGCCCCCAGTGGAGGTTTCGCGGTATTTGGAATTCATGTCTTTGCCGGTTTCGTACATGGTTTCGATCACTTTATCCAGACTGACCGACGGGCTGCTAGTGCGGCGCAGTGCCATGCGGCTGGCGTTGATTGCTTTAACGGAGGCAATCGCATTGCGTTCAATACACGGCACTTGCACTTGCCCGTTGACCGGGTCACAGGTCAATCCCAAATTGTGCTCCATCCCGATTTCAGCCGCAATGCAGACTTGATCCGGCGTGCCGCCCAAAATTTCGGTCAAACCTGCTGAAGCCATTGAGCAGGCAACACCGACTTCGCCTTGACAGCCAACTTCTGCGCCGGAAATCGAGGCATTCATTTTATACAACGAACCGATAATCCCTGCGGTCAGTAGATAGCGAGAAATGGTCTCCTCGGTCAATGGCGCAATAAATTGCTGATAATATGCCAACACCGCCGGAACAATGCCACAAGCACCGTTGGTTGGTGCGGTCACCACGCGTCCACCAGCGGCATTCTCTTCGTTGATTGCCAAGGCAAACATATTCACCCAGTCGATAATCTTCATCGGATCGTTCGACAGACTATTGTTAGACTCCAGCATATGTCGAAGTGCGGTGGCGCGACGTGTGACTTTTAGCGGTCCCGGCAGTAGTCCTTCGGTATTCAAACCGCGTTGCATACAGTCCCACATGGTTTGCCAGATACGTTGTAGGTAGTCGTTGACCGCACTTTTGCCGTGCAGTGCAATTTCGTTTTTTAGCATTAAACCAGCGATTGATAGCCCGTTGTCTTTACAATGTTGCAGAATATCGGCGGCATTGCGGTACGGGAAAGGAACTTGAATCGGGTTGTCTTCCACTTGGTTAAAATGTGCTTCATCAACGATAAAGCCGCCACCAATCGAGTAATAGGTTTGTGAGTAGATTACTTCGCCTTGGCGCAGTGCCCGAATGGTCATGCCGTTTTCGTGCAAGGGCAAAAAGTGACGCTGAAACAGCAAATCTTTTTCCACATCAAATTTAACCTGATATTGTCCGCAGGCAATATTCAAAAGTGCGGTTTGTTTCAGATTGTCGATAAATCCGGGAATTCCTTCAATATCGACATTTTCCGGCAAATAGCCCGCTAACCCCATAATTACGGCAGTGTCGGTGCTGTGTCCACGACCGGTCAGTGACAGTGAGCCGTAAACATCGACTTTGATTTGATCGGTTTTATCCAACAGTTGCTGCTGAGCCAATTCGTCAAGGAACTGTTTTCCGGCTTTCATCGGTCCGACGGTATGGGAGCTGGACGGACCGATACCGATTTTAAAAATATCAAACACACTAATCATAGGATACCTAATCTTGTTCTTATTATGCAGAAACCTCCGCCTAAATCGAGTTAAGCGGAGGTTTGTTAAATAGTGATTATACTCCGATTTTAGTTAGCGGAAAAGGACATAAACAATGGCTGAAATCGCAATTAAGCCCATTACCGTAACGAAAACATTGCTGAACTTTCCACGATAGCGCTGCATCGCAGGCACTTTGCGAATCGCATACATCGGCATAATAAACAGAATCATGGCAATAATAGGACCACCTAAGGACTCGATTAAGCCTAAAATACTTGGGTTGATGGTTGCTACAATCCACAGTGAAATCAGGAAGAAAAGTGCGGTGCCATAGTTCAGTTTTTTCTGATTGATGGCGGTTTTGCCGGCATCACGATTCATTTTGACAATCAAACCAGCCAAACCTTCACGCGCACCCAAATAGTGACCGAAGAACGAGCTGGTAATCGCTAAGAAAGCCACTAATGGACCGAAATAAGAGATATACGGATTATCGAATTTATTGGCTAAGAATGACAGAATCGAGATGTTTTGTTGTTTGGCTAACACCAGGTCTTCCGGGGTCAGGCTTAAAACACAGCTAAATACAAACAACATGACAAAAACCAGCAATAACCCGGAAGTGCCACGCAGCACTTTGCCGGTGTGTTGTTCGGTGCTGGCGAAGTCTTTATATTCCCGTTGTTGCGATAAGCTGAAAGCAGAGATAGCAGGAGAGTGGTTGAAAGAGAAGACTAATACCGGGATCGTCAACCATAAAGTACCAAAAAAGGCTTGGGCCGTCGGGATTTGTTGCAGCGCAGAGGTATTCCATTCCGGAATCAGATATAACGACAGCGCAAACAGGATCAATACTAATGGATAGACCAGCCATTCAGTGACTTTCAACATGAATTTTTCGCCCATCAACATCACTGCAATCAAGGCAGCGATCAGGATTACCGACAAAATAGCCCGTGGAGGAGCCGTCATCATCAATTGGTTTTCCATAAAGGAAATGACGGTATTGGTGATACCAACACCGTAGATCAATAAAATTGGGAAAATAGCAAAGAAATACAATAGGGTTATCAATTTTCCGGCGGTGTTGCCAAAGTGCTCTTCCACCACTTCAGTAATGTCGCTGCCGGGATTTTTGGATGAGAGCACGAAACGGCTTAAGCCACGGTGTGCCAAATAGGTCATCGGACCGACGATCACCGCCATCACGACTAACGGCCAGAATCCGCCCATACCGGCATTTATCGGCAAAAACAGAACGCCAGCGCCGACGGCAGTTCCGAAAAGGTTCAATACCCAAGCGCAATCAAATTTATTCCATTTTTTTGTGGTGGCTGGGTCGGCTTTAATAGCACTTATGTCCATTTTTTTATTATCCTTAATTTTAATTAACGTGATTCGTTTGACTTGTAGAGTCGTTCTACAACGGCGCGAATAGTAGTGAAGTGCGGTATTAAATACAAATGCGGAATTTTGAATTTGTGATCTTGGCAACAATATAAATTTATTTTGGTTAAATATGTTTCAAAAATTGTTAAAAATAATGATTATTTTATACTCAATAATGAAGAGTTGTTTATTTTTTAACTAATGTATCATTCTGGTCTTGAAAAATGATTGATTTTATGCTTATCGAGAAAGGGTAGTGTGGAATACGACTCAAAATAAAATACTTTCTCGCTTTGATAGCATTAATGCTATTTTATTTTGATAAAATCCCGATATTGCAGCAGCAGTCGTTCAAAATCTTCCAGCCCGCAGAATGCCAAACTTTCTTGATCGTAATAGCCAAAACCGTCCTCTATCATATCATCGCAGGCGAAGCTCAAATTATTGGCTTGCACCATCACTTCTTCTGCATTGACGACAATAAAAAACTCACGACCTTCAAGGCGCTGTTCAAAGTGCGGTGCAGCATGTTGTTTTGCCTGTTCAATAATGTTAAAAACAGCATCGAGCTTTGCCCAATCGCCATCAATTTCGCTATTAATCCAAGCGGCAACCGCTTCGTGATCCATGCTACAGCGTACTAACGGTTTGCCAAGATAGTCGCAGGTAAATTGAAAATCCATAATGTTATCTCTTATGTCAAGTTAGGGGCTGTTGATGTTTGTTTATAGGGTCTGTTGATCTTTTGTGTTTATAAATCAAGCAAAAAGAGTGTGATTTTATCCGACAGCGACCTACGGTCGCAATCGGTTAAGCATTGATGAGAGGCTTTGCCTCTCTGAAACAGCCGCAAAGCGGCTGATCTATGCGTAACCTAGTACGGCTTTGCCGTGCTAGGCTAAAAGGATTAGTTTTAGCTCAAATAATATACTTAAAAGATCAACAGACCCTAATGTATAACAGAAAATTAATTTGCATTTTAGCAAGGCTTGCGGTAAATAAAAACGGCTATTTCTGTGAAAACGCCAAATCACAGAATACACCAAAATGAGTTGATCTGGCGCAAGAATTATCAATTGAATTTTAAGTATGCTATAACATCAACACATATTAATTTTATTAGCACGGCGGGAGAGTGGCATGACAGCAGCAGAACTAATGGCGGAAGGTATCGCTTTAATGGTGTCGGGAATGGGATTTGTCCTGTTGTTTCTATGTATTTTGATCGTTGCGATTCGTTTAATGTCGTATTGGGTTAATCGGTTTTTCCCTGAACCGATGTCAATCAAACCGCACTTATCTGCTCCAAACCAAGCAAACTTGACGTTGTCGACAGCACAAGAGGATCTTGACGTTCTGCGTCCGGTTATTGTGGCGGCAATTGCCCACCATCGCCGTCAGCGTTAGGAAGCATAGATCAAATTACAAACAAATATCAACAGTCCCTAACTTTTATGGAGTATTCTCATGACAAAATCTGCACATCCAATCGCGATTACTGATGTGGTATTGCGTGATGCCCATCAATCATTATTTGCCACACGGCTACGTTTGGACGATATGTTGCCGATTGCTGCCGAACTGGATCAAATTGGTTATGCTTCACTGGAATGTTGGGGCGGGGCAACATTTGATGCCTGTATTCGGTTTTTAGGCGAAGATCCTTGGGTTCGGTTGCGTGAGCTGAAAAAAGCGATACCGAAAACGCCGTTGCAAATGTTACTGCGTGGGCAAAATTTGCTGGGTTATCGGCATTATGCCGATGATGTGGTCGAACACTTTGTTGAAAGAGCGGTCAGCAACGGAATCAACGTGTTCCGTGTATTTGATGCGATGAATGATCCACGCAATATGCGTTGTGCGCTGCAAGCGGTGCGCAAAAACGGCGCACACGCACAAGGCACTCTCAGTTATACTACCAGCCCGGTGCATACGTTGGAAACTTGGTTAGATCTCTGCGAACAGCTGTTGGAAATTGGTGTTGATTCGTTGGTGATCAAAGATATGTCTGGGATTTTGACACCGATGGCAGCGCATCGCTTGGTGCGCGAAATTAAACAACGCTATGACATTCCGCTGCATCTGCATTGTCACGCCACCACCGGCATGGCAGAAATGGCGCTGTTGAAAGCAATTGAAGCAGGAGTAGATGGCGTAGATACCGCAATTTCCGCCATGAGCGGAACTTACGGACATCCGGCAACGGAAGCGTTGGTAGCAACGTTGCAGGGAACGGAATATGACACTGGTTTGGATATTCATCAATTGGAAAAAGTGGCAGCTTATTTCCGTGAAATTCGCAAAAAATATCAAGTTTTTGAAGGGCAATTAAAAGGCTCTGACAGCCGCATTTTAGTGGCGCAAGTGCCGGGCGGTATGCTGACGAATTTAGAAAGCCAGTTAAAACAACAAAATGCCTCACAACGTTTAGACGAAGTGCTAGCTGAAATTCCACGGGTCCGCCAAGATTTGGGCTATATTCCGTTGGTGACGCCGACTTCACAAATCGTCGGCACTCAAGCGGTGATCAATGTGCTGACGGGAAGTCGTTATCAAACCATCGCCAAAGAGACTGCTGGGATTTTGAAAGGCGAATACGGGCGCACGCCGGCGCCGGTTGATACCGCACTTCAAACTAAAGTGCTAAACGGCGCAGCGCCGATGACCGATCGCCCAGCGGATCATTTACCGCCGGAAATGCAACAATTGACGGCAGATGTGAAGCAACAAGCCACGCAGAAAAATATCAAACTGGCAGATAATCTGATTGATGATACGTTGATTGTGGCACTATTTCCGCAAATCGGTTGGAAATTCTTAGAAAATCGTGATAATCCGGTAGCATTTGAAGCCACGCCAGTGGCTGTTGCAGCCGTCTCTGAATCGGCGCCAGTTAAACCAACCACAGCAAATTCGGCAAATACTACCGATGCGGCGGTGTATACGGTTGAAATTGACGGCAAAGCGTTTGTGGTCAAGGTTAGTGAAGGCGGTGAGGTTGGCGATATTAGTCCGGCAAAAGTGCGGTCAGCGCATGATGCTGCGCCGTCTCAAGCAGTCAATACAGCCACAGTAAACACAGTATCGGTGAATGCACCGATGGCGGGCAATATCTGGAAAGTGCTGGTGACGGAAGGGCAACAGGTTGAAAAAGATGAGGTGCTGTTGTTACTGGAAGCGATGAAAATGGAAACCGAAATTCGCGCCGCTCAGGCAGGCACGGTGCAAGGGATTGCGGTGAAAGCCGGGGAGATGGTTGCTGTCGGTGATCGTCTGATGAATTTGATATGATTAGAGCAAGGTAACGGATTATGGAAAGTATTTACGCCCTGTTGCAGGGCATGGGTATCAGGCATCTTGAGTTAGGGCAAGCGATTATGCTAGTCGTTAGTTTATTGCTGCTGTGGCTTGCGATTGCCCGTAAATTCGAGCCGTTGTTGTTATTACCGATTGGCTTTGGCGGGTTACTTGCCAATATTCCCGAAGCAGGCATCGCGATGACCGCATTGGATAACCTGCTGCATCACGGCAGCGCTGAACAGTGGGCGTTTGTTGCCGATAAACTGAATGTCGCAGCAAACTTGGATTCGATTAAAATAGGCTTGAATACCGCACTTCCTTCAGTGTTGGCGCAATTAGAAAGTTATGCTGCGGATCAAGGCTATACCACCGGAATTTTGGCGCTGTTTTATAAGGTTGCTATTGGTTATGGCGTCGCGCCGTTAGTCATTTTTATGGGGGTTGGGGCGATGACCGATTTCGGGCCGCTGTTGGCCAACCCAAAAACGCTGTTGTTGGGCGCCGCCGCACAATTTGGTATTTTTGCCACCGTGCTCGGTGCATTGGCGCTAAACAGCTTGGGGGTTATTGAATTTACCCTGCCGCAAGCGGCTTCGATCGGCATTATCGGCGGGGCTGACGGCCCGACGGCAATCTATCTTGCCAGCAAACTGGCGCCAGAGCTGCTGGGGGCGATTGCGGTGGCAGCGTATTCGTATATGGCGTTGGTGCCGTTAATTCAGCCACCGATTATGAAAGCGCTCACCAGTGAAGCAGAGCGAAAAATCCGCATGGTGCAGCTTCGCCAAGTCAGCAATCGGGAAAAAATTCTGTTTCCGGTTGTATTGCTGTTGTTGGTGGCATTGTTGTTGCCGGATGCCGCGCCGTTATTGGGGATGTTTTGTTTCGGCAATTTAATGCGAGTCAGTGGCGTAGTGGAACGTTTAAGCGAAACCACGCAAAATGCGTTGATCAATATTGTGACAATTATTTTGGGCTTATCAGTCGGGGCAAAATTGGTGGCGGATAAATTCCTGCAACCGCAAACGCTGGGGATTTTACTGCTGGGTATGGTCGCATTTGCGATTGGCACTGCCAGCGGAGTGATTATGGCGAAGTTGTTGAACCGTTTTTCTAAAAATAACCCAATCAATCCGTTAATTGGCGCTGCCGGTGTTTCTGCGGTGCCAATGGCGGCAAGGGTTGCCAATAAAGTCGGTTTGCAAGCCGATTCACAAAATTTCCTGTTGATGCATGCCATGGGGCCGAATGTTGCCGGGGTAATCGGATCGGCGATTGCCGCTGGAGTGATGTTAAAATATATTACTGCAATGTCGTAGGGGCGATTGGTTATAAAGAAAAAAGATGTGCTGTCGCAAGGCATCACATCTTTTTACGTCGTTACAATCAGATAAAAGTGCTGTCAGATAAAAGTGCGGTTTATCACTTAAATGTTAAATGCTGAACGACGAGCCACAGCCGCAGGTGGTGGTGGCATTGGGATTGCTGACCACAAAACGGGAGCCTTCCAAGCCTTCGGTGTAATCCACTGTGCCGCCGATCAAATATTGCAAGCTCATCGGATCAACCACCAATGACACGCCATTTTTCTCAATGGCCAAATCGCCATCGTTGATTTTTTCATCAAAAGTGAAACCATATTGAAAGCCGCTGCAACCACCACCGGTGATGTAAACCCGCAACTTCAACTCTGGGTTTTCTTCATCGGCAATCAGGTTTTTCACTTTGTTTGCTGCTGCGTCTGTAAAATCGAGAGGAATCGCCATCTCACTCATAAGTACTCCTACGCTGTGTACTTTGCCAACTATAAAAAAGATTCGCGCATTATAGCACTATTTTTTGGCTAAAAAAGAGCAAAAATTCGCTTTCGAAACACAGAGAGAGCATTGGAATGATGGCAGAAATGGTTTCTTTAGGCATAAAATGCTACAATGTTTGGCGATTTTCAATAATAAAAAGGCGAGAAAAAAGAGATGAATATTCCTATCTGGAGCGGAGAAGAGCTGGATAAGATCAGAACGGCTTGCAAATTGGCGCAAGAGGTGCTGGTGATGATTGAACCTTACGTCAAAGAGGGCGTCAGCACGGGTGAACTGGATCGCATTTGTCATCAATATATGCGCGAGGCGCAGCAGACGATACCGGCGTGCTTGAATTACAACGGCTTTCCGAAAGCCACCTGTATTTCAGTGAATGAAGTGGTGTGTCATGGCATTCCGGATGACGGCAAAATCCTGAAAAAGGGCGATATTGTCAACATTGATGTCACGGTGATCAAAGACGGTTTTTATGGTGACAACTCTAAAATGTATCTGATCGGCGAGCCGTCAATCAAAGCCAATCGGCTATGTGAGGTGACTTTGGAATCACTATATGTCGGATTACGCACGGTAAAACCCGGTATTCGTTTAAATCAAATCGGGCGCAGCATTCAGCAATATGTGGAGAGCAAAGGCTGTTCGGTGGTGCGCGAATATTGCGGCCATGGCATCGGCAACCGTTTTCACAGTGATCCGCAAGTGCTGCATTACTATGCGGATGACGGCGGCGTGATTTTAAAGCCGGGCATGGTGTTCACGATTGAGCCGATGGTCAATGCCGGACGGCGTGAAGTGCGGTTGATGAAAGACGGTTGGACGGTGAAAACCAAAGATCGCAGCCCGTCGGCACAATATGAACACCAGATTGTGGTGACAGAAAATGGCTGTGAAGTGATGACGATTCGTGATGAAGAAATTGCTGCCGGACGAATTTCTCGCTTGATGATTAACGATTGATTTTGAATAATTGTCGGAAGGCGTAAAGGATGCTATCTAGCCGTGATGAAGCCAGTGATTCGGTGGTCAACAATAGCGTAATTGATGTCACTGAAGTAAAAGTGCGGTTGCAGGCGCTAAAAGCGCAGGAATTGGCGCAATTTAATCACAGTGATATTAACCACTTGATCGCCGAGCGTAGCCGCTTTTATGATCAGTTGTTGCAGCAGTTATGGCATCAGTTCGGTTTGGATCAACAGCCGTTGGCGCTGGTTGCGGTCGGCGGTTATGGGCGCGAAGAGATGTTTCCGCTCTCCGATTTGGATATTTTGATCCTCAGCGAAACCGCACTTGATACGTTGCAGCAAGACAACATTAGCGCACTGATTCAATTTTTATGGGATTGTCACTTTGACGTCGGGCACAGTGTA
This sequence comes from Testudinibacter crocodili, assembly GCF_006228025.1. Classification (NCBI taxonomy): domain Bacteria; kingdom Pseudomonadati; phylum Pseudomonadota; class Gammaproteobacteria; order Pasteurellales; family Pasteurellaceae; genus Testudinibacter; species Testudinibacter crocodili. The sequence continues at coordinate 4,620 of NZ_VDHF01000041.1, read as the reverse complement.
CGCACGCTGGATCAATGTATTGCCGAAGGGCAGGCGGATATCAGTATTGCCACCAATTTATTGGAGTCCCGTTTTCTGGACGGCCATCAAACCTTGTTTCGTCAGTTGCAAAGTGCGGTTAAATCCGCTGAATTTTGGTCGATCGAGGCATTTTTTGCCGCTAAAATGCAGGAAAAAGCCGAACGTTACCAACGCTACAACAATACCGGCTACAATTTAGAACCGGATATCAAATACAGCCCCGGTGGCTTACGCGATTTACATTTATTATACTGGATTGCGTTGCGCCATTTGGGTGTCAAGAACCTGCAAGAGATTTTGGATTCGGGCTTTATTTACCCAGAAGAACACCGCACTTTGAATCGTGCACAGCAATTTTTATTTAAATTGCGTTTTGCGCTGCATCTGGTGATCAAACGCTATGATAACCGCTTGTTGTTTGATCGGCAGGTGAAAGTCAGTGAAATGTTGGGGTATCAAGGGGCAGGTAATCGAGCAGTAGAAGAGATGATGAAACATTTCTTCCGTGCTTCCCATGACATTATGCAGCTGACAGAATTGCTGTTGCAACACTACCAAGAGCATTTTATTCAGACTTGCGACAGCGGCGAGGCACAATCGTTGGATGCGCATTTTGAGCTGAAAAATCAGGCGATCCGTTTGCGTAATCCAGACTGCTTTTTGCAGCAACCGGACACAATACTGGATCTGTTTTTCCATCTGACACAGCAGCCGCAAGCGCTGATCCATTCCACGACGCTGCGTCGGTTGCGTTTGGCGTTGGTGGTGCAGGATAGCAATAAAAAAGGGCAGTATCTGATTGATATTCCCTCAGCACGGCAAAAATTTGTGCATTTGTTGGCACAACCGCAAGCGATTGCCCGCGCGATTGTGCCGATGCACCAGCACGGTGTATTGAATGCTTATTGCGAAGAGTGGAATAATATCAGTGGCTTAATGCAGTTTGATCTGTTTCATGCGTACACCGTGGACGAACACACCGTGCGAGTGCTGTTGAAACTGGAAAGTTTTCTTGAACCGCAAAATGCCGAACAACATCCATTGTGTGTTGAACTGTTTCCGAATTTGGCAAATCGAACCTTGATCTACTTGACCGCACTTTTCCATGATATTGCCAAAGGGCGTGGCGGCGATCATGCAGAATTGGGGGCGATCGATGTTTATGACTTTGCGCAAAAACATGGTTTTGACGAACAAGATGCCGAAATGACCGCTTGGTTGGTACTGAATCATTTGAAAATGTCAGTCACTGCACAGCGGCGCGATATTTATGATCCGCAAGTGGTGTTGGCATTTGCCAATAGCGTGAAATATCAAATTCGTTTAGATTATTTGACCTGTTTGACCGTGGCGGACATCAGCGCCACCAACAGCACGTTGTGGAACAGTTGGAAGCGTTCGTTGATTAAAACGCTGTATCAATTTACCAAACAGCAGCTGGAACAAGGTACGGACTATTTGCTGGATATCAGTGATGAAATTTTGCAGCATCGTTTGCGGGCATTGGCGTTATTGCAACCATTGCTGCAAGATGAGCGCTTGAAATTACGCACCGTCAATGATTTTTGGCAGCGCTGTCCACAGGACTATTTCTTACGTAATAATCCACAGCAACTGGCGTGGCACGTTGAATTGATTTGTCAATCAAATGAGCAGGCTATTGTTAAATCCAGCAACCGCTTTTCACAAGGCGGCACTGAATTGTTTGTGTATTGCCCAGATCAACCGCACTTGTTCAATAAAGTGGTGCGTGCCATCGAAGCCAAAAATCTCTCTATTCACGACGCCCAAATTTTGACCAGTAATGACGGCTATGCACTGGATTCGTTTATTATCAGCGAAACTTCCGGCGTGTTGGCAAAATTCGATCGTCGGCGCAGCATTGAGCAGAGTGTGAAAACGGCGTTGCTGAGTGAATATAAACCGGCATTGAATATCAGAATCAACAATAAGTTACAACATTTTCATGTCCCTACCGAAGTGCGGTTTATCGACAGCAAAAGACGCGATCAAACGGAATTAGAAATTTTTGTGTTGGATAAACCGGGGCTATTGGTGAGCATTAGTAATGTGTTCAGCGAGCAAGGACTCAATTTGCTGAATGCGAAAATTACCACCACCGGCGAGCGGGCGGAGGACTTTTTTATCCTTGCCAATTCGCAAAACAGAGCTTTGGACGACAGTGAAAAACTGCGCTTGCAGCAGGCATTGCTGACCGCACTTGATTAGGGTCTATAAACAAACATCAACAGACCCTAGAGCAACGGGCTGAACAAAAAGAACAGTCGCTCGAAAAAGCGTTTATAAATCGGGCGGCGGTACCAAACGTGTGCGTCCATCAGGCTGGATTGTGCTAAATAGCTGGCTTGTAACGCCTCAACCTCTTGCCCAAAGCGCAGATCGTCGACGATCATTGTCACTTCAAAATTCAGCATAAAACTGCGTGCATCCATATTCACCGTGCCGACCAGTGCCAGACGCGAATCAATTAGAATGCTCTTGGTGTGCAGCAACCCGTTTTCAAAACGGTAAATTTTCACGCCGGCTTCCAACAATTCATCAAAGAAAGTGCGGCTCGCCCACTCCACTAAAAACGAGTCGTTTTTTTGCGGCAGGATCAGTTTGACATCAACGCCACGAATCGAAGCGGTTGCCAGCGATTCTGCAATAGTGGAACTGGGCACAAAATAGGGCGAGGTGATTGTGATGCTGTGCCGTGCGCTGCTGATCGCCAGCAGCAGTGATTGGGTCATCAAATCTTGTGGAAATCCAGGGCCGGACGGCAAAATTTGCACCCCGTGCGAATCATCAGGTTTATGTTGTAACAGTGGGCATTGTGGCAGCAGCGCAACGTCTTCATTGGTTTCCATCTGCCAATCCCAACTATGAACGCCCTGCAAAATAAGTGACACCGGCCCTTCAATCCGCACCATAATATCGACCCATTGACCGATTTCAGCGTGCTGTTTGAAATAACGCGGATCAACCATATTCATACTGCCGGTGTAGCTAATATTATCATCGATCACCATAATTTTGCGGTGTTGCCGTAAATCGACACGACGAAAAAACATGCGGAATAGATTAGCGTGCAGCGCTTCTTCAATCCGAATGCCGTTGTCGAGCAGATAACGGTAATTTCGACCGCCTAAAAAACGCTTGCTGCCGACGGAGTCCAGTAAAATTTGAATTCTAACTCCACGTTTGGCAGCACGAATTAAGGCACTGGTCAGATCGTTGACCAAACCGCCGTCCGACCAGATATAAAACGTCATGTAAATGGTTTTTTGCGCCTGTTCGATATCCTGAATCATAGTTTGGATAATGCTTTCGGCACTGTTTAAAATATGCAGTTCGTTATTTAATACGCACGGAATACCAACTCGATAGCGGCTCAAGGCAAACAGTGGTTTAAAACGTAATTTTTCGTTACTTAACGTTAAATTGGAGCATTGATCAAAACTGCTGAACCATTCGGTGTAGAGTGGTGCCAGCTTTTTGAAGGACTCACCACGCCGCCGCCCAAGTTTGATTTCGCCTAGAATCAGATAGGCAATAATGCCGAAAACCGGGATCATAAAGATGATCAGCAGCCACGCTAAGGTGACGGAAACCGCTTGTTTTTTAAATGCCAAACGAGCAGTGATCCCGATGCCGAAAACCCAGACAAATGCGGGCAGCAAGTAACCGATAATTTGCGAAAGTTCTATATTCATACTATGCTTATAACACGCCTTAATTATATGATTTATAGATAACCGTGATGTTGCCAAAAGAAACGATTACCTCGAAAGCTGCTATTGCTGATATTTCTGATACTGATATCCCTGAACCGATTACTGTGGTGTATCGCCACCCCGATTTTCTTGTGATCGACAAGCCGACCGGCATCAGCGTACACAAAGATCACCAACTATCGGGGCTGCCTGATTTGGTTGCGCAGCAAACAGGTGATGCCAAGTTATGGCTGGTTCATCGTTTGGATAAAATCACTTCAGGCTTATTGATTTTGGCTTGCAATAGTGACGCTGCTGCCGAGTTTTCACGCCTGTTTCAAACACATAAAATAGAAAAGCATTATATCGCGCTTTCGAGCGGGAAACCAAAGAAAAAGCAGGGCATGGTGGCAGGTGATATGGCGAAAACCCGCAATGGTAGTTGGAAACTGTGCCGCAGCCAAACCAACCCTGCAGTCACCCGTTTTCACAGTGTTCTTTGTGAACCTGGCTTGCGCTTATTTCATCTGATGCCAAAGAGCGGTAAAACGCACCAATTGCGCGTGGCAATGAAAAGCCTTGGCAGCCCGATTTTGGGCGATCAGCGCTATGGTGATAAAACCGCACTTGACCGCACTTATTTACACGCTTATGCACTTAAATTTGATTATCGAGGCAAAAAAATTGTCATCACACAATTGCCGAGCAGCGGCGAATACTTTCTGCGCCCAGAGGTGCAGCGGCAATTGGCGCGGTTAACGATTGATTGCATAACGGATTAAGGGGATAATACCTTAGGGTCTGTTGATCTTTGTTTATAATTTGAGCTATAGACTATTTTTCGCCACTCTTTTTGCAAATAAATAAGGCAAAAGTCGTGAAG
>NZ_VDHF01000004.1:0-65977 GCF_006228025.1 Testudinibacter crocodili | reverse complement strand
TTCGTTTAGAATCACTAAACTTCACGACTTTTGCCTTATTTATTTGCAAAACAAAAGAGTGGCGAAAAATAGTCTATAGCTCAAATTATAAACAAAGATCAACAGACCCTAGTATATTAAGTAAAAAATTCAACTAAAGTATAAGGAATACGTATGTTTAAAGAAAAAGGATATGACGAATTCTTAACACAAAAAATTCTCAAAGGGCGCGAAAGTATCGAGAAATACGGCTCAATTCCATTACAAGACGTCCAAAAACATTGGGAAACTATTTCAAGCCCAAGAATTAGAGGAGTTTGAACGAGAAGTGGTGTATGGCTAAAAAAATTGAGTTATCACCCGAAGCTCTCAATAACATTAGTGAAATTTTGCAAAATGTTTCGGAATATACCGGTTCTATTTCTAGCGCCACCAAGTTATTCGGCGAACTATCAGAAAAATTTGAGTATATTGGGTTTCTTCCGAAATCGGGAAAAATACGCGCTGACGGTATACGAGAAACATTTTGCCGAGGATACTGAATTGTCTATGAAGAATATACCTCTCATATTCTTATCTTAACCGTGATTCATAGCCGTCGAAAGTATCCGCTCGATTAAGTCATGCAAGTCGAGCATTTATGCCCGTTCTACATGCCGAACCGCCAACATATAATTAGCACTGACATCAGGTTTTAAGCAAAAATTGCCGCTCAGCGGATTGTAGTGATAGCCGGTGATATCAAAACAGTCTAGATTTGCTTGCTCACACCAATTGATCAGCTCCGCCGGTTTAATAAATTTATCATAATCGTGCGTGCCCTTCGGCAGCATTTTCAGCACATATTCCGCACCGACCACCACTAATGCCCACGCCTTCAAAGTGCGGTTGATGGTGGAAAAAAACAGCACGCCATCTGGTTTCAACAGCGCTTGACAACTGCGCACCACCGCACTTGGGTCGGGAACGTGTTCCAACATCTCCATGCAGGTGATGACATCAAATTTTTCTGCTTGCGTTTGCTGTATCTCTGCTAAAAAATCCTCAATTGTGCTTTGGCGGTAATCGATCTGCAAACCGTTTTCGACTGCGTGATCGTGTGCGATCTGCAACGGTTGCGGCGACATATCAATGCCCGTCACCTGCGCCCCCTGCCGCGCCATGCTTTCCGACAGAATACCGCCGCCGCAGCCCACGTCCAGTACCCGTTTGCCGAACAAACCGTCCGCTTGGCGCAAAATGTAATCCAAGCGCAACGGATTCAAGCGATGAATCGGTTTAAAGTCCCCTTGTGGATCCCACCAACTGTGCGCCATTTTGGCAAATTTTTCGATTTCCTGTTGATCAACGTTTTGCATGCTATCGGTTTCTCAAATAATGAATAAAACCGCACTTTGCCAATTTTATTCTGATTAAAAACATGGCTTTTATTATGCAGAATTATCCTTGAAAATTCACTATAAAATTAGGGAAAAGTAGGGCTTTATGCTATAATCCGGCTACTTTTCAGCGATGGTTTTACCCGCTTTATAAGCTTTATATTCAGTCAATTAGGAAAACTTTGAATGAGCGAATTTGCAAGTGACGTTTCCCCCGTCAATATTGAAGAAGAACTAAAATCCTCCTACCTTGATTATGCCATGTCGGTGATTGTCGGGCGTGCCTTGCCCGATGTGCGCGACGGGTTAAAGCCCGTGCACCGTCGTGTGCTTTTTGCGATGAATGTCGGCGGCTACGACTACAACAAACCTTATCGTAAATCGGCACGTGTGGTCGGGGATGTGATCGGTAAATACCATCCGCACGGCGACAGTGCGGTATACGATACGATTGTGCGCATGGCACAGCCGTTTTCGCTGCGCTATATGCTGGTCGACGGACAAGGCAACTTCGGTTCGATTGATGGCGACTCGGCAGCGGCAATGCGCTATACCGAGGTCAGAATGACCAAAATTGCCCATTCGATGTTGGCGGATTTAGACAAAGAAACCGTCGATTTTGTGCCGAACTATGACGGCTCAGAGCAGATTCCGGAGGTATTGCCAGCCCGCATTCCTGCCTTATTAGTCAACGGTTCTAGTGGCATTGCAGTTGGTATGGCAACCAACATTCCGCCGCACAATTTAGGCGAGGTGATCGACGGCTGTCTGGCGTATATCGACAACAGTGACATCACCATTGATGAATTGATGACCTATATTCCCGGCCCCGATTTTCCGACTGCGGCGATGATCAACGGGCGCAAAGGGATTGAAGATGCGTATAAAACCGGGCGTGGTAAAATTTATGTGCGTGCCCGAGCAGAAGTGGAAACCGATGCTAAAGGCAAAGAAACTATTATCGTGCATGAAATTCCGTATCAGGTAAATAAAGCCCGTTTAATCGAAAAAATTGCCGATTTAGTCAAAGAGAAAAAAGTCGAAGGCATCAGTGCGCTGCGTGACGAGTCCGACAAAGACGGCATGCGGATCGTGATTGAGATCAAACGTGATGCAGTGGGCGAAGTGGTGCTGAATAATTTATATTCGCTGACACAATTGCAGGTCACCTTCGGCATCAATACCGTTGCCTTAGATCACGGACAGCCAAAACTATTAAATTTAAAGCAGTTAATTGAGGCGTTTGTACTGCACCGCCGTGAAGTGGTGACACGCCGCACCGTGTTTGAATTGCGCAAAGCCCGTGAAAGAGCGCACATTTTAGAAGGTTTGGCGATTGCGCTAGCCAATATCGATCCGGTAATCGAATTGATCCGCCAAGCACCAACTCCGGCTGCTGCTAAAGAAGGCTTATTGTCGCAACCGTGGCAATTGGGCAATGTGACAGCGATGTTGGAAGCCACCGGCGTCAACAGCGCCCGTCCTGAAGATTTAGCGCCGGAATACGGGATTCGTGATAATGTTTATTATCTGACCGAAGTACAAGCACAAGCAATTCTCGATTTGCGCTTACATCGCCTAACCGGACTGGCACACGATGAACTGCTGAACGAATATAAAGAAAAACTGACGATTATTGGTGGTTTACTACACATTTTAAACACGCCTGAACGTTTGATGGAAGTTATCCGTGAAGAACTGACAGAAATCCGCCAACAATTTAACGATCCACGTCGTACCGAAATCACCGCCAGTTCCGCCGATATTAATCTGGAAGATTTGATTGCACCGGAAGATGTGGTGGTCACGCTATCGCACGAGGGCTATGTTAAATATCAGCCGTTGTCTGACTATGAAGCACAACGTCGTGGCGGCAAGGGCAAATCCGCCACCAAGATGAAAGAAGAAGACTTTATCGAGCGTTTATTGGTTGCCAACACTCACGATACGATTTTATGCTTCTCTAGCCGTGGTCGTCTGTATTGGCTACGTGTGTTCCAGTTGCCGCAAGCCAGCCGTGGCGCGCGTGGCCGCCCGATTGTCAATATTCTGCCGTTGCAACCTGATGAGCGTATCACCGCTATTTTGCCGGTTGCAGAATATGCTGATAATAAATTTATCTTTATGGCAACCGCCAGCGGCACAGTGAAGAAAACCGCACTGACTGAATTCAGCCGTCCGCGTGCCAGCGGTTTGATTGCAATTAACCTGCGTGACAACGACGAGTTGATCGGCGTGGATATCACCGAAGGCGACAATGAAATTATGCTGTTCTCGTCGCAAGGGCGTGTTGTGCGCTTCAGCGAAGAAGCGGTGCGTGCTATGGGACGCACCGCCACCGGTGTGCGTGGCATCAAACTGGCACTCAGCAATGATCTCAGCGACGACGAAAACGATAATGATGACAGTGCCGGTGATGATTTGGACACCGCACTTGACCTGAATATCGACAAAGTGGTTTCGCTGGTCGTGCCAAAAAATGATGGCGCAATTCTAACCGCTACGCAAAACGGCTACGGCAAGCGCACCAAATTGGACGAATACCCGACCAAATCACGCAATACCAAAGGCGTGATTTCGATTAAAGTCAGCGAACGCAACGGCAAAGTCGTGGCGGCAGTGCAAGTGGAAGACAATGATCAAATTATGCTGATTACCGACGCCGGCACACTGGTGCGCACCCGTGTCAGCGAAGTCAGCACTGTTGGACGTAACACCCAAGGCGTGCGCCTGATCCGCACCGCCGAAGACGAACACGTCGTCAGCTTGGAAACGATTTGTGATTTGGACGACGAGGAATCAGAAATAATTGATTCAGAAGTTACTGATACCATCGAAATGGTAGAAGAAGTCAAAGAATAAACACAAATTAAGATAAATAGCGCTATTTATCGACTCGATAGGGCGGATATTTTCCGTCCTATCGACAGATCACTCAAGTAACAAGCAAAAACATCTTTTGCTCTACGCTACATCAGATGAATATTTGGATAACATTTTTCGAATTGCCGCAACCGTCATAAACAATCGTTGTTTATCAATAGGCTCAAAACCATATTGGCTATAAAAATCCGCTCTTCCCTCTTTCGCATCAACAAATACAACTGGGAAGCCGACAATTTCAGCTGCTCGCTTTAAATTTACCAGCGCATCAACCAGTAGTTTTGAACCAAAACGCTTTCCTTGAAAACGTTTATCGACAGCTAAACGAGAGATCAATCCTGCACTTTCAACAAATTTATGCTTATTTTGTAAGGTCAGCGGTAGGTTATCTAACTGAAAATTAATCATTGTCAATGTATAAAAACCAATAATTTGTGATGGCTGTATCGGATCAACCAGAACATAGCTTCTTGAATGATCTCTTTCGCCCAATTGATTAGCGGTTAATTTAAGAAAATTATTCAGCGGCTTAACGCCACAATCAAAACCAGCTCTATCATGAATTCTACTATTTAGCGGTACAATAACCATACTTATCTGCCTAAGTGTTCTTCAAAGGCTTGCATTAACTTCTGATTTTCCATATCTGGATTGTCTAGAGCAGACAATAACTTGAGAGAGCTCTCTCTATTTAACTTAATCAAATTTTCTGCTTGCAAAATTTCTTTTGCTTTCTCGACAGCAGCATTCACTACAAATGAATTAATACTGGTAATACCCGCTAACTTTGCAGCTTGCAGTAGTAACGATTGAGTATCTTGATCAATGCGCGCAGTAATCCGTGGCGTGGCAGTAGTATGCATAATAAACTCCTATAATGTGCCATTTTGTCACATTATAGGTATATTTTAAATATTAAGCAATGCTACCTTAAGTCAGTATAGCGATCCCCAATTCATTCTGACCGCACTTTTAATGTTAACGATTAATATCAATCACCACCACTTCCGCTTGTGAGCCGATTCGAAATGGGATGCCCCAGAAGCCGTAGCCGGAGGTGACCACAAAATGGCGGTTGTTTAAGTTAAGATAGCCGTGATCCAGCGGATAAATAGCTTTAGTAATCAGATTCGCCGGAAAAACTTGTCCTTTGTGCGCGTGCCCCGATAGTTGCAGATCCAATGCCAATTGGCTGTTTTCAATGATATCGTCCGGGCGGTGGTCCAGTAGGATCCGCAGGCGATTATCTTGTGGTAAATGAGCGAGTAGTTGATTTAGCGGTAAACGAGTTTTATCAAGGTGATCATTGCGTCCGACCACCACAAAACGATTGTCAATCGAAACCGCTTCGTCCGCCAGAACATTGATCCCTGCGGCTTGTAATGCCAGACGAATTTGTTGTTGTGCGCCGAAAAAATCGTGATTGCCGAGAGTGGCATAAACACCAAGCGGTGCACGCAATTTCTGCAAGTGCGGTTGCATATTTTCTGCCAGATAATACGTCAAATTATCATCCATAATATCGCCCGGCATCAGGATAATATCGACCTGTTGCTGTTGCATAATCTCAGCTAATTTATCCAACTGTTTTGCACCAAACAGTTTGCCTAAATGCAGATCGCTGACTAAACCAATACGCAAACTGCCCTGCAATTTATCGCTTTGAATTGCATAATGTTGCACATATGGGGTGTAGGCATTATATAAGCCAAAACCGATGATGGAGAGATACAGCAACGGCGCCATCAGACGCAAAGTGCGGTCAAGTTTAAGCGGATTGACGACACGCTTTACCAATAAACGGATCAGCCACAGCCCCAGCGTGAGCATAAAGGCGTAGGCAAGCAAAAACAGCACAAAAGCGGTGATTCTGTATTGTGGAAATACACGACTGGCGGTGATCGCCATTAAGATATTCGGCAGCAGCCACAGCAAGGCACTCAGCAGAAAACCGCACTTTTGCCCGATGTAGGGTTTCAGATACCAGCGCAGCCCACGATTGGTGACATAAATAAACAGTTGTGCGGTTAAAATCACAACCGCAAAGATAATTAAATAGCGTGGCGGCATTATTTGCTCTCCCCAATAACCTAAAAAAGTGCTTCAAAAAAAGAAAAATCCTCTGACCAAAAAGTCAGAGGATTGCATTATACCGATTAAATCGGATTTAACGATAGATTTTATACCGCACTTTTAAGCGGCATTTTTATACTGCCGTTTGAAAAATCACTTCATCCGCTTTTTTCACATAGCTATTAATCTGGTCGAAATTCATATAACGGTAGGTATCCGCTTTATCGGTTTGCAGATCGGCTGCGTAGCGCAGATATTCGTCCACCGTTGGTAAACGCCCCAATAAGGCGGCAATTGCTGATAATTCAGCGGACGCCAGATACACATTTGCCCCTTGTCCCAAACGGTTCGGGAAGTTGCGGGTCGAGGTCGACACCACGGTTGCACCGCTTGCCACCCGTGCCTGATTGCCCATACACAATGAACAGCCCGGCATCTCCATTCTGGCCCCGCTTTTACCAAAAATGCTGTAGTAGCCCTCTTCGGTCAACAATGCCGCGTCCATTTTGGTCGGTGGCGCAATCCATAAACGGGTTGGGATCACCTCTTTGAATTTATCCAGCAGTTTGCCCGCCGCACGGAAGTGACCGATATTGGTCATACAAGAACCGATAAAGACTTCATCAATCTTATCTCCGGCAACGTCCGACAGTTTACGCGCATCATCCGGATCATTTGGCGCACACAGAATCGGCTCTTTGATTTCATTCAAATCAATGTCAATCACTGCTGCATATTCCGCATCGGCATCGGCTTGCATCAGTTGCGGATCAGCCAGCCATGCCTGCATGCCTTTAATCCGGCGCTCGATGGTACGTACATCGCCATAACCTTCGGCGATCATCCATTTCAACAGCGTGATATTCGAATTCAGATATTCGATAATCGGTGCTTTATCCAGCTTAATGGTACAAGCCGCCGCCGAGCGCTCTGCCGAAGCATCAGACAGTTCGAATGCCTGTTCGATTTTCAGATCTTCCAAGCCTTCGATTTCTAAAATCCGCCCTGAGAAAATATTTTTCTTACCTTTTTTCTCTACTGTCAGCAAACCTTGCTGAATCGCATAATACGGAATCGCGTGCACCAGATCCCGCAAAGTGATTCCCGGTTGCATCGTACCGCTGAAACGCACCAGCACAGATTCCGGCATATCTAACGGCATCACACCGGTCGCCGCAGCAAACGCCACCAAGCCGGAACCCGCCGGGAACGAAATACCGATCGGGAAACGGGTATGGGAATCGCCGCCGGTGCCGACGGTATCCGGCAACAACATTCGGTTTAGCCACGAGTGGATAATACCATCACCGGGACGCAGCGACACACCGCCACGATTCATAATGAAATCCGGCAAGGTGTGATGAGTGGTAACATCCACCGGTTTCGGGTAAGCCGCAGTGTGGCAGAAGGATTGCATCACCAAATCGGTTGAAAAACCCAGACACGCCAAATCTTTCAACTCATCACGGGTCATCGGTCCGGTGGTGTCTTGCGAGCCGACTGAGGTCATTCTTGGCTCACAATATTGCCCCGGACGAATGCCGTCCACGCCACAGGCACGCCCAACCATTTTTTGTGCCAGTGTGAAGCCTTTACTGCTCTGCTCAGTGGCTTTCGGCTTGGCAAACACATCATTTTCCGGCAAGCCCAGTTCACAGCGGGCTTTGTGGGTCAGCCCACGACCAATAATCAGCGGAATCCGCCCACCGGCACGCACTTCGTCTAGCAACACATTGGTTTTCAATCTGAACTCAGCCAAAATTTGATCGGTGCTGTGTTTGCAGATTTTGCCTTGATACGGATAAATGTCGATCACATCGCCCATTTCCAGATTGTTGACATCGACTTCAATCGGCAACGCCCCCGCATCTTCCAAGGTATTAAAGAAAATCGGTGCAATTTTGCTGCCCAATACCACGCCGCCAGCACGTTTATTCGGCACGAACGGAATATCATCGCCCATAAACCACAACACCGAATTGGTCGCCGATTTACGCGAAGATCCGGTGCCGACCACATCACCGACATACGCCAGCGGAAAGCCTTTTTGTTTTAACTTTTCAATCTGTTTGATTGGGCCGATAACCCCGGCTTCGTCAGGCTGAATGCCCTCACGTTCATTTTTTAACATCGACAGCGCATGCAACGGAATATCCGGACGTGACCAAGCATCTTGCGCCGGTGACAGATCATCGGTGTTGGTTTCGCCAGTCACTTTAAACACGGTCACGGTGATTTTTTCGGCTAATTTCGGGCGTGAAAGATACCATTCGGCGTCCGCCCAAGAGTGCAAAACTTGTTTGGCGTAATCATTGCCTGCATTGGCTTTTTCCACCACATCATGGAAATTATCAAACATCAGCAAGGTGGAAGAAAGTGCGGTCGCCGCCAACGGCGCCAGTTTTTGATTATCCAGCGCTTTCAGCAACGGCTCGATATTGTAGCCGCCTTGCATAGTACCAAGCAACTCGACCGCTCTTTGCGCCGAAATCAGCGGTGAACTAACATCACCACTCACCAATGCTGATAGAAATGAAGCCTTAACATACGCCGCTTCGTCTACTCCCGCCGGCACCCTGTTTTCAAATAAATCGACTAAAAAAGCCTCTTCCCCTGCCACTGGTTTTTTCAGCAGCTCCACCAACTGCGCAGTCTGTTCTGCATCTAGCGGCTTGGCAACCACACCTTGCTGTAAGCGTTGTTCAACATGGGCTCGATAATCGGCTAAGAAATCTGACATCATTACACCTCGTCATTATGATAGTGAGTAAGTAGAGTAAGTTATGGCTCAACAACAGATCTTCGCTAAATCTATTGTTATTAAATTGTTACATATTACACCCTCTATAGTGCGACGCTACCACTTTATTTAAATTATTTGGGCTAGATCAAGGATTTTTTGCGATTTAAATCATAAAAGTGCGGTTTGCCCTCTATTTTACGATGATTCGTGCAATTTCAGCTCACTAAAAACACAAAAGCGAACCACTTGGCTCGCTTTTAGTCAGCTCATTGTGCGAGATATTTCACTAGCGCTGCAACAGATAAGTCCTTAATAAACTGAAATCATTTGCCATTTCATCAGACAACAACGGCAGTTTGTTGTGTTTGTCCAACGCTTGCGGCAACGGCAGCTCTAATCCAAGAATACGATCGACGCTCTCTTTAAATTTCGCCGGGTGGGCGGTGCAAAGGAAGATGCCGGTTTCGCCCGCTTGCAAATCTGCACTCAAGGTATCGTAAGCAATCGCACCGTGCGGTTCACACAAATAACCCTTGGCTTGCATTGCCTGAAGTGCGGTTTCAGTTGCCGTATCACTGCGAGAATCGCTGTGTAACTCGCTTAAAGACCAACCGTTACGCTTAAAGATCTCCTCCACTCGTGGCCAGTTGTTCGGGCGGCTCACATCCATCGCATTGGATAAAGTCGCTACGGTGGCGTTCGGCTGCCATTGCCCGCTGCTTAAGTAGCGTGGTACGGTGTCGTTGGCATTGGTCGAGGCGATAAAGCGCTTAATCGGCAAGCCTAACCATTTGGCGATCAAGCCTGCGGTTAAGTTGCCAAAATTACCACTCGGCACTGAAACCACCACATTATTACGCTGCGCTTGAGGCAACTGCGCCACCGCTTCAAAGTAGTAGCAGACTTGCGCCAGTAAGCGGCTGATATTGATCGAATTTGCCGAATTTAAACCAATCGCATCACGCAGTTCTTGATCGTCAAAGGCGTGTTTCACCAACGCCTGACAGTCGTCAAAATCGCCATTAATCGCTACGGTGCGGATGTTGCCCCCCAAAGTACAGAACAATTTTTCTTGTAGCGGGCTGATTTTGCCTTTCGGATATAAAATCACCACGTCGATATTATCTAAACCGTAAAACGCATGCGCTACCGCTGCACCGGTGTCACCGGAAGTGGCGGTTAAGATCGTGATTTTGCCTTCGCCACGGATTGCCGCCAAGGTGCGTGCCATAAAACGCCCACCGAAATCTTTAAAGGCAAGTGTTGGTCCGTGGAACAGTTCCAACGCATAAATATTGTCTTCCACCTTGACCAACGGTGCAGGGAATGTGAACGCGTCGCTGATAATTTGGTTCAATACCGCACTTGGTAACTCTTCGCCGATCAGTGCCGATAAAATCGCTTGGCTGCGTTCGACAAGCGGCAGCTCCAGCAAGGCTTCAACATTGTCCAACTGTGGAATCACTTCCGGGAAAAACAACCCTTGGTTTTTACCCAATCCTTGACGCACTGCCTGGGCAAAATTCACTTGCTGTTCTGGGTGTTTGATGTTGTATAAATTCATTAAAAATCCTTTAATTGTGATTTGTTATTCACTGATTAAACCTAGCCAACGTAGGAGCGAATTATATATCCGCCCGCACCGCACTTTATGTTTTTTCTTTATTAATAAATGCTTATACCGCACTTCGTAAACGGGCGGATATGCCATCCGCCCCTACTCTATTTATAAATTCCGCTCGTGTATAAGTCATAGAATAACATCAGTCTAACAGCCTTGCCCCTTGATTATCAACCTGACAAACGTGAACGAAGCCCTCGTTATTCTGCAAATAGTTGTTTTCTAAATAGGTTGCCACTTTACTCGCAGTCGCCAAATCTGGGGCGATCGCAAAAATCGTCGGGCCGGAGCCGGAAATGCCGGTAGCCAAAGCACCCAGATCACGGCAGCCCTGTTTCACATTATCATAATTCGGCAGCAACTGCTCACGATACGGCTCGGCAATCACATCTTTCATCATCAACGCCGCTAAATTGGCTTGTTGGGTATGGCAAGCGTGCACAAAACTGCCCAGATAACGACCATGATCGATCACATCTTGGCGGCTGTAGCTTTTCGGTAAAATCGCACGGGCTTCGGCAGTGGAGACTTCAATTCCCGGATATGCTAGCACCCAATACCATTGATCGAAAAACGGCAAAGTTTGGCTGATATTGCCCAAAGATTGTACCATCAGTTGCACGCCGCCCAAAAAGCACGGCGCCACGTTGTCATAGTGAATCGAGCCGGAAATCCGCCCTTCCAGTTCGCCCATCATCTCCAACAGTTCCATTTTGGAAAACGGCTCTTGATGGAATTTATTCAACGCCACCAACGCCGCCACGATCGAACAGGCGCTCGATCCTAAGCCTGAGCCGATCGGCATATTTTTTTCTAGCGTTAAACGCAGTGACCGCACTTTGCTGTTGCGTAGTTTTAACCGTTCGCTAAACAATACATAAGCTTGATAAACAATGTTTTTTTGCGGCTCCTTCGGCAGCTTGCGCACAAAATAACCGGCACTTTCTAACTCGAACCCCTGCGGAATGGTTTCAATCTGCACCACATCCCCCAGCAGCGAACCGTCAATCGGTGAAATCGCTGCACCTAAGGTATCAAAACCGACGCTGATATTGGCACTGGACGCCGGAGCGTAAACTCTTAACAACTCTGACATTAATTGCCCCCTCCATTTTGCAATGTGCGCAAAATATCGGCGAAAATTCCGGCAGCGGTCACATCATTGCCGGCGCCATAACCACGCAATAACAGCGGAATCGGATTGTAATAACGAGTATAAAACGCCAAGGCATTTTCCCCGTTTTTCACTTTATACAATGGATTATCACCATCGACTGCCACAATCGAAACCTTGCATTTGCTATTTTCCAGTTGTCCGACATAGCGCAACACCTGCCCGTTGGCTTTGGCGGCAGCAACACGTTCAGCAAACTCAGCGTCCAGTTGCGGCAGCTCAGCCATAAAGTCCGCTACATTTTTGCCGTCGGCAAAACCCTGCGGCAACACACCTTCCACTTCAACGTCTTTCAGTTCCAACATCAAGCCGTTTTCACGGGCAATAATCAACAACTTGCGTGCTACATCACTGCCCGACAAATCATCACGTGGATCTGGCTCGGTAAAACCTTTTTCTTTGGCAAGTGCGGTGGCTTGCGACAGGCTCAATCCCTCTTCCAGCTTGCCAAAAATAAATGACAATGAACCGGACAGAATCCCGTCAAATTGCAGCACTTCGTCGCCCGCTGCCAACAGTTTTTGCAGATTATCAATCACCGGCAATCCGGCACCGACATTGGTGTCATACATAAATTTGCGCTGATTTTGCGCGGCCACCGCTCTTAAGCGCAGGTAGTAATCCACATCGGAAGTGTTGGCTTTTTTATTTGGTGTCACTACATGGAAACCGGCACTCAGGAAATGAATGTATTGATCTGCAATCTGTTGATTTGAGGTACAATCCACCAACACCGGATTGACAATATTGTTATCTTGCACAAATTTTACCAAACGCTCGACCGAATATTCACCATCGACCCGCGCCAGTTGTTCGCGCCAATTGTTCAGATCTAGCGGCTGCTCACTCAACAGCAGTTGTTTGGAGTTCGCCAGCGCGTAAACCCGAATGGCAATATTCTTTTTTTCCAGATAATCGGTCTGGCGTTGGATTTGATCCACCAACTCGCCACCCACACCGCCGGTGCCGACCACGAACACATCGACTACTTGATGATGGGTGAACAACGCGCGGTGGGTAGCTTTCACCGCCTGCACCGATTTATTTTGCGGTACCACAGTTGAGATTGAACGTTCGGATGATCCCTGCGCAATCGCTACAATATTGATATTAGAACGGGCAAGTGCGGTAAAGAAACGGGCGGCAATGCCTTTTGCGGTTTTCATACCGTCGCCAACCACGGAAACAATCGATAAATTGTCGCTGATCTCCAACGGCTCTAATTGTTTATGCTCTAATTCATAAGCGAACTCTTGTTGTAATGCTTGCTTAGCGATCGCGACCGATTTGCTTAATACACAAAAACTGATGCTGTATTCAGACGAAGATTGAGTAATCAAAATTACCGAAATACCGGCTTTCGACATGGTGGAAAACACCCGCGCAGCCATACCAACCATGCCCTGCATGCCCGGACCGGAAATATTGAACATACTGACATTATCCAGATTGGTAATCCCTTTGACCTGCAAGCTGTCCGATTTAACGTCATTATTGATGTAAGTACCCGGCGCATCCGGATTGGCGGTATTTTTAATCACGCAAGGAATGCTGCAACGCACCAGCGGGCCGATAGTGCGCGGATGGATCACTTTCGCACCGAAATAAGAAAGCTCCATCGCTTCTTGATAAGAAAGGCTGTCCAACAAACGGGCATCACTGACCAGACGTGGATCGCAGGTATAAACTCCGTCCACATCAGTCCAAATCTCACAATAATCCGCATCCAGACACGCTGCCAACACTGCCGCCGAATAATCCGAGCCGTTACGTCCCAGTAATACTAATTCGCCTTGTTCATTACCGGCGGTGAAACCTGCCATTAATACGATATTTTGTTTCGGGATAGACGCGGCATCCACGCGCGGTTTGGATTTGCTGATACTGACCGACGATTCCAAATAAGTGCCTTTCGCCACCAGTTTTTCCACCGGATCGATCTGGCTGACCGAATAGCCTTTTGCCTCAAACCAGGCTTTCATCATCGCAATCGACAGTTTTTCGCCACGGCACAAAATGGTGGCATTCACGCTGTCAGGACAACGTTTGTTGCGCTGAATATCGCTTAATACCTGTTTCAGTTGGGTAAATTCGTTATCAATAATTTGCAGAAGGGTGATTTTGTCGAGTTTGGGATTGGCTTGGTGTAAGCCATCGATAATGCGGTAGAAAATGTGAAGGGCGTCGTTAAAATCCTGTTCAAAATTTTCTCCGGCGACTGCCTTTTCGACCAACGCCACCAGATAATTGGTGATTTTCGCCGGTGCCGACAACACGCCAGCTGCCTGATCCTTCAAATGCGCTTGTTCAATCAACCCGGCAGCCTGTAAAAAGCGTTCCGGATTCGCCAGCGACGTTCCTCCAAATTTAAGCACTCGCATAATCTTCTCCTGATTTTTCTAATATGTTGATTTTAAATACTTTTCTTAAATACTAAAAAACCCGCACTGGTCGGTGCGGGTTACTTTGATTTTGTTATACAACACTAACCCGCCACGGACTTACGCATGGTAATCATAATGGTGGTGATAATGGCTGTGTTGTTTTGCATAATTTGGTTAATTTTTAAAAATTTTTGATGAGATAGAAATACAGAATTTCGTTCGGGTTGTCAATTAAAAATTATAAACAAAGATCAACAGCCCCTAAAATAGCGTTTATATTTCTAAAAGTAAATCTGCCGGAATACCTAATCCATAATGCAATTTTTTAATCATGGTTAAACTCAGGCGGCGTTTACCACTTAACACTTCCGACACTTTTGATGGTGACCCCAAATACGCCACCATATCTTTGGCATTGAGGTCATTTTGTTCCATTTTAAACTTAATAATATCAAGTGCGGTCACATCATTCGTCGGAAAAGGATAATGCTTAGCTTCATAAGCCTCGAGCAGCAACGCCAGCGCATTCAGCTCCAAATCCTGTTCACTTTCGACTTCCGGTTCTAAATCCATTAACTCGGAAAGTCTTACCAACGCTTCGCGATAATCCTGTTCATCAGCAATTAATTTGATACTTTTCATCTTCGCTCCTAAAAATTCTGCTTACTATACTCCGCGTGTGTACCAATCCATTCGATTTTTACAATTCCATTAAGATACCGCACTTTCACCACAAGCCGGTAATGGTTACCTTTAATATTAAAAATAACACGATTATTCGGCAAGAAATCACTGTTACGATAAGCATTTTTGATCTCTTGTGGGGTTTTCCAAGCCGCTTGTTTTACCTGCTGCAACCACGTTTTTATCGCTTTTTCACTGTTGGCATGTTTCTTGCAAAATGACAGCAATAGCTCTGTTCCAACCACAATCATTGATGCTCCTTAAGAGTAAAACCAGCATAACATATTTCCCATTTTGGGAATATTATTTTCTACTTTTATATTTTTGTCAGTTACCACTGATTTTCTCTTCGCTTCTGATCGCAAAATCAATATTCATTCTGCCAACCACTCTTACTTAGACAGCCTCACCATTCCACGCTAGAATAACCGCACTTTTCGTTCACTTAACTAAAATTATCAATGTCCATTCAACAAAATCTGGCTGAGATTCATCAGCAAATCACTCACGATTGTCAACAAGCTGACCGCACGTTGGGATCGGTAAAACTGTTGGCGGTTAGCAAAACCAAACCATTTTCTGCAATTGCTGAAGCAGTTGCTGCCGGGCAAACTGCGTTTGGTGAAAATTATGTTCAGGAAGGCGTGGAAAAAATCCAGTATTTTCAATCACAACGAGTTCAGTTGGAGTGGCATTTTATCGGGCCATTGCAATCGAATAAAAGCCGTTTGGTGGCAGAACATTTCGATTGGATTGAAACCGTCGATCGGCTGAAAATTGCTGAACGCCTCAGTCAGCAACGTCCGACCGCACTTGCGCCGTTAAATGTGCTGATTCAAATCAATATCAGCGACGAAACCACTAAATCCGGCATTATGCCACACAACTTACTGCCGCTTGCAACACAAATTGCTGCGCTGCCGAATTTGCGCCTGCGTGGTCTGATGGCAATCCCGCAAGATAGTGACGATCTAAGCGTGCAGCAACAGGCTTTCAGCCGCATGCAACAGCTATTTCAGCAACTGCAACTTGCCCTGCCTGAACAGCAAATTGACACGCTATCATTAGGCATGAGCGGTGATATGGCGATGGCGATCAAGTGCGGTTCCACCCAAGTGCGGATCGGCACAGCGATTTTCGGCGCAAGAAGCTAACTCTCTGCGCCAAATCAATGCTATACTTTGCCCCTTTTTTCAAATAATACATGGGGTCTGTTTATGTTTGGCTACGATCCAACGATTATCACTTTTACCATTTATATCATCGGTATGCTGCTGATTGGGGTGCTGGCATACCGCTACACCAGCAACTTATCCGACTACATTCTCGGCGGCCGTAGTCTAGGCGGTTTTGTCACCGGTATGTCAGCCGGCGCATCGGATATGTCCGGCTGGTTGTTAATGGGGCTGCCCGGCGCGGTGTATGCTGCCGGATTGGTGGAGGCTTGGATTGCGATCGGTTTAACCATCGGCGCTTATTTAAATTGGTATTTCGTTGCCGGGCGCTTGCGGGTGTTTACCGAAAGCCACGATAATGCGTTGACGTTGCCGGAGTATTTTCAAGCCCGTTTCAGCTCAAAACAGGGCAATGGCAGCCACAAAATGTTAAAAATCATTGCTGCCAGCATCATCCTGTTTTTCTTCACGATTTATTGTTCCTCAGGCGTGGTCGCCGGAGCACGCTTGTTTGAAAATCTGTTCGGCACACCTTACCAAACCGCACTTTGGTACGGCGCTCTCGCCACGATTATCTACACCTTTATTGGCGGCTTTTTAGCGGTCAGCTGGACTGACACCGTGCAGGCAACCTTAATGGTCTTGGCTCTGATTATCACGCCAGTGATGGTGCTGTTTGCGATTGGTGGCATCGACGACTTTTCACGGGTATTGGAAGCAGCAGGCAATGATCTCGGCAAAAATTTCACCGATATGTGGACCGGCACATCGCTGATCGGTCTATTAAGTTTATCCGCTTGGGGCTTGGGCTATTTCGGACAACCACACATTCTGGCACGTTTTATGGCGGCAGAAAATGTGCGTTCTCTCACCAGCGCACGACGCATCGGTATCTCATGGATGATTTTCTGCTTGTTAGGCGCTGTCGGAGTTGGTTTTTTCGGGATTGCCTATTTCTACGCCCATCCAGACTTGGCAACAGCGGTCAACAACAATCGGGAACAAATCTTTATCGAACTGGCACGCCATCTGTTTAATCCGTGGATTGCCGGGGTGCTGCTGTCCGCAATTTTAGCTGCCGTGATGAGCACCTTAAGCTGCCAGCTGTTGATATCCTCCAGTGCGATCACCGAGGATTTTTACCGTGGCTTTATTCGCCCCAAAGCCAGTGACAAAGAGCTGGTGTGGTTAGGACGCTTGATGGTGTTGGTCATTGCGGTGATTGCGATTGCAATCGCCCAGAATCCGGAAAGTCAGGTGCTGAAACTGGTGGAACATGCCTGGGCAGGCTTCGGCTGCTCGTTTGGGCCACTGGTGCTGTTTTCGCTCTTTTGGCAACGCACTAACGCCAACGGTGCAATGGCGGGAATGATGACCGGGGCATTGGTGGTCAGTTTCTGGAATAAACTCATTCCAGACAGCGGAATTTATGAAATGATCCCCGGTTTCATCCTGTCTTCACTAGCTATCGTGCTGGTTTCACTGCTGACTAAACAGCCGCAAAGCGATATTCTGGAAAATTATCAGACTGCCGATCGCCAATATAAAGCGAATCTTTAACGGCAATTTGAACGAGAAAATACCGCACTTTGACTTTACGCCAGTGCGGTATTTTACCACTGCGTTTTAATCAAGCGTTCAGCCGCTGCAAAAGTGCGGTATACAGATTAACCCCGGTCAGCAGTTGCTGTTCATCAAAATCGAATTCAGCTTGGTGATGTCCGGCGGTGCGGTCGGCGCCAACAATAAAATAAATCGCTTTGCCGCCGTGTTGCTGCACCCGTCGTCCGAGAATAGTCGCGTCTTCACTGCCGTTAAAGCTGTAAGTCGGGGCAACTTCCGCCACGCCGGTCTGTTTTTGCGCCAGCTCGCTGATTAATTCAACCAATTCAGCATCATTGTCCAAATCCACCGCTTCGCCCATAATTTCAGTTTCATAGTCCAGATCAAAACTGACGGCAATGCCTTTGGCGATTTGCAACACTTGATCCACCATATATTGATTGATCTCGGCATTTTCACCGCGTACCTCCAACTGCACTTCCGCAGTGGTCGGAATCACATTACGCCCTTCGCCCGCTTTCAGCACCCCGACATTGATTCGCGTCATGCCATCGCCATGACGCGAAATGCCGTGCAGTTGTGTCACCGCATGCGCCGCCGCCAGCAAGGCATTGCGTCCCAAGTGCGGTGCCGCACCGGCATGTGCCGGTTTGCCTTGATAGCGAATATCAATTTTGGTGGTGCAAAGAAATTTTTTCGGATTGGCAATAATCGTGCCGGAATCGGCACAGAAGCTGAGGTGAGAAGCCGCAAAATAATCGGCGTCATCGATAATACCGCTGGCGGCAATCGCCGCCGCACCACGCACACCCTCTTCTGCCGGTTGAAACACCAGTTTGATTTTTCCGTTTAATTGCGCTTGGTTATCAGCAATCCATTGCGCCACCCCCAAGCCGATCGCCATGTGTCCGTCATGCCCACAGGCGTGCATAAAACCATCGTTTTGCGAACGAAAGCCCAATTTATTCGGCAAATGCGCTTCAAGTGCGGTTTCCTGCACATTGACACAATCAATATCAAAACGCAACGCCACCGTGTTGCCCGCTCTGCCTGAATCAAAAATCGCGACGCAGCCGGTATAACCGTCCATTTTATCCAACCAGTTTTGATCGGCACCGCGTGCAATCGCTTGTTTCAAACCAACATCGACAATCGCTTGCTGCCGTCCACGTACAAATTCAGGATTGATAATTTGCTTGCCCAACCGCACTTCAAAGCCCATATCAGACAAGTATTGTGCCAATTTAGCGGTAGTCAAAAATTCACACCAACCGGTTTCCGGAAATTGGTGGAACTCGCGTCGCCATGCAATTAATTGTTGTGGATTCATAGTCATCTTTCCTCCTATTACAACATAAACAGCGCCAAGAATAGTACCGCCAGCACCATGCCTGGGGCAGTACGTTTAATCATATCCACCGGATTGGCCATCGCCAAACCGGCACACACAATGGTTACTCCGGCAATCGGCGAAGCCGTGCGACCGATAGCGCCGGCGATGGCAGCTGCCATGCCTAAATTGACATGGGTATAACCCAGCTCAACCGCATGCGGTGTCACCGCCGTATTGAAAGCGATTGCCGCCGCATCGCCAGAACCGGTGATGATGCCCATCAAAAACGGCCCAATGGTCGCCCCCCAACGCACGAATTCATTCGAAGATTTCAAAAATTCAATTGCCGAGTCAATCGCCCCAGTCGATTTCAGCCCAGCGACAAACACACTGGCGGCAATGATAATTCCCAACACGTTGGCATAGGAATTACCCATGCCGTTGAAAAATTCATTGGTGATTTTCACCGGCGAAGCACGAGTGACCATGATCGCATAAATCGCCCCGATCAACATCGCCTCCGGCACCGTCATTTTGGTCCATGCCAGCCAAGAGATTTGTTGCAATTCAGTGCCACCGATCACCAACAACACCACCGGAATCAACGGCGCCAGCGCATACAAAAAATTCACCTTGCTGAAATGTTGCTCTGCGTTTTGGTTTTCTGCCAAATATTCATCACGGAATTTTTTGTGATAATCGCCCAAAGCCACGGCTAAAATCGTCAATACCACCGCACCGATTGCGCCAGCAATAATCGTGTAAGGCGCATGGCTCAGGTTCACTTGAGTCACCGTCAAACCCGACATTTCACTGATCATCGCCGAGTGAGAAGAACCGGGACTCATCATCGAACCGAACGTTCCTGCCAAAATTGCCGCACCGGCAGTTGCCGGACGAACGCCGGCGGATTTCAGTACCGGTATCAAGGTTGCACCCACCGCCGCCGCACAACCTGCCGCCGACGGAATGGCGATATTAATAAAAAAAGTCAGAATTGTAGCAATCGGAATCAGGAAAAACTTCAAACCGCTCAGCGGTTTGGTTAGCAAATGTACCAAATGCATGTCGCATTCGGTATATTTCATCACATAGGCAAAGCCCATACTGGAACAGATCGCCATAATCAACCCGGCGCTGGTCATGCTTTTGGCAAACGCCTCCAACGCCCCCATTGGATTCAGGGTGAGTACCGCCATCACTAAACCGACACCCAGCAACACCGTGCGGGTTTCATACTTTTTAATCAGCAGATAAACGGTCACGACAATGCCTAATAGTGCAATGCCCATCTTTAATTCATTCATTGATAACCTCCGGATAACTGAATTTATTCATAATTGAAAGTGGAATTGACCGAAATGGTTTCCAGATCCATTTTTCCGCTGAAACGCAGAATATCATCAAAGCCTAATGCGGTTGCTTTATGGTCACGAATTTGTAACGCCGTTCCCTCCGGCATGGCATATACTACTGCCTGCGGGTTGACCAGCAAAAACTCATTTAACCGCTCTTCGCGACTTTCGCCGTTATGCCCCTGCATTTTGCCGGAGATAAAGTGCGGGTTAATCTGTGCCGGAAACAGGTTCAAAGCTTCAAATGACGGCGGATACACAATCGGCATATCGTTGGTGGTCATAATCGACGCCCCAGCAACATTCGCCCCAGCGCTCCAGCCGAAATACGGCGTACCACACTTGACTTTCGTGCGAATCGGTTCTAATAAAGCATGCTGATATAGTTGATTTAACAAACAAAAGGTATTACCGCCGCCAATCGCAATCGCATCGGCTTGTTCAATAATTTCAGTTGGATCTTGGGATTGATGGACGGAAAGGATATTCATTTCCAACGATTGGAGTGCCTGCTGCACCACTGCCTCATATTGATCATAGCTGCGACTGACCCCGGCATAGGGCACGAACGCCAAGGTTTTACCTTGATAATCCGCCAAAAAACGGCTGATCCAAGGGGTGCAGTGTTCCAGATAGCCTGTATTGCGATATTTGGAACCGCTCATTAACAGCATTTTCTTAACACTCATCGGTACGCTCCTTTTACTGGTAGTAATATTGATATTGAAAACTTTGTAACCTGTTTGATTTTACCCTAATCACTTTTGGCGTATAGTGGGTGAGATCATACTTTTCGCAAAGAATAGGTAAACATTACGTCTTATTACTGTTTTTTTAAGGAGAAATCGTTATGTCTGTTAATATGCAAAGAGTCAAAACGCTCATTAATCATCTGGCGGCTATTTCCAGTGAACCTCATCAATTGACACGTTTGGCATTCAGCGCCGAAGACCTGATCGTCCGCGATTATTTGCTTGAAATCTGCCGACAACAACGCTTAAAAGTGCGGATTGATGAAATCGGCAATGTGATTATTCGCCGTGACGGTTTACAAAATGATCTGCCTGCGGTCGCTTTCGGTTCACATATCGACACGGTGGTCAATGCCGGGAAATTCGACGGCCCGCTCGGTACCATTGCCGGTTTGGAAATCCTGCTGCAACTGTGCGAGCAACAACAGCAAACTCGTTATCCATTGGAATTAATCATTTTTACCTGTGAAGAATCCAACCGTTTTAATTATGCTACTTTAGGCAGTAAGGTAATGTGCGGTGTCAGCACGCAAGCGAATTTAACCCATTTGCAAGATAAAAACGGGGTTAGCCTCGCCACCGCACTTCAGCAAATCGGTTTGGATTTTCAGCAAATCGATCAAGCCAAACGCTCCGCCACTGAATTTAAATGTTTTTTTGAATTACATATTGAACAGGGACCACGTCTAGAAAATGAACAAAAAACCATTGGTGTAGTCACCGGTATTGCAGCACCGATTCGCTGCATCGTGAAAATTCAAGGTCAAGCGGATCACTCTGGTGCAACAGCGATGAATTATCGCCATGACGCATTATTAGGCGGCGCCGAATTAGCATTAGAATTGGAGCAAGCTGCGATTCGTGCCGGGTACGCCACCGTCGCCACCGTGGGACAAATACAAACAAAACCGGGTGTAATGAACGTGGTGCCGGGTTATTGCGAATTATTGGTTGATATTCGCGGCACCAATATTACCGCACGGGAAAGCGTATTTTCTGCCTTACAGCAAAAAATCGATAAGGTCAGTCAACAACGCGGCTTACAGATCGAACTGCAACTGATTTCGCGCGATCAGCCAATCATCTTGAATACAGACATGGTTAATACGGTTGAGCAAGCCGCGGCAAGCTTAGGCTATACTTATGAAATCATGCCGAGCGGTGCCGGACACGACGCCATGCACATGGCAACTCTATGTCCGACCGGTATGATTTTTGTGCCGTCACGCCAAGGCATCAGCCACAATCCGTTGGAACACACCGATTGGCAAGATGTGGAGGCTGGCATCAAAGTGCTGCAAGCGGTGGTGCTACAACAGGCAGAGCTGATATGAAATCGCAACAAGGCGATACTCTTGTGCAAGCAATTATTGTATAACAAGCTAATCTGACCTCGATTTTTAATATCAGGAGATACAAATGCGAATGTTAAAATGGATAGCCGGCGGAATCTGCTTATTCAGCGGCTTATTTTCAACAGTACAAGCCAATATGACTACACCAAAACACACGCCACAACAATTGCAACAGCAGCAACAAACTCAGCAGGCGATTTTGTTGGATGTACGCAGTCTTGAGGAGTTTAATGCCGGACACTTGCAAAGTGCGGTTCATATTCCCCACGATCAAATTGCGGCACAAATCAGTCAGATAAGCAGTGATAAACAGCAACCGATTTATGTTTACTGCCGCAGTGGTCGCCGCTCCGAATTGGCAAAAGCCGAATTAGAACAGTTAGGCTATCATAATGTGATCAATCTAGGCGGCTATCAACAGTTGCAAGCCGATGGTTTCAAATAGAAAACCATAGAAAAGCAAAGTGCGGTCCTGCCCTAACCGCACTTTAAAAATAAACAGACCCTACTTTAAACCGATAATCCGCCAACGGTTATGTGATAAACCGTCGATTTTGCCTTGCTTCACTTGGGTAATATAATCGATCATCATATTTTGAATGGTGCCAGCTTCACTGCCTAAAGCCACTTTCGATTCCCATAACACCGGAATAGTTTGTCCTGCAAATATACCGCCTGTTTTGCTGAGTTGCCCAAAACGGTAGGAGTTCATACCGACTTTTAATTGCAGTTCATCCGTCACCGGGCGTCCGTCGGCTAAGGTTAAATCGACAATTTTATGCCCGCTTGGCTGGGTTAAATCAATGTTATAGTTCACCCCACCAAAAATATCGAAGGTCACATATTTGGATTTGCCACGTACAGGATCATAACGATAAGCCGTGTCGCCCGCTTCAATGGTATTAAAATAGTCCGCTGACCACTCCATATACTGCTTCAGCTGTTTGCCGCTCAACGCATACACCGTCACATCACCACCGGCATAACGATAATTAAAGATGATATCTTTTTTCTTAATCGGTCCTTTATCCAAACGTACCGTTTCATGATCGAAGGCAAAGGAAACCACATCGGCTTTGCTGTAATGTAATTCAACGTCGGTAATCAGCGACGATAAACCGGTGTCTTGTGAAAAAGCAACGGATACACCATGATTTTTCTGTTGCAAAACCATGTCATTGGCGGTTTCACCAATCACGAGATTATTCAAACGTCGTAATTCATCGTGATAAGGTTGGTAAATGCTGACGATTTCAGGATCGGCAGCCAGTTCTTTCACCGGCACCGTTGTTGCCGCTTTTGACAACAGTTTAACCTGCTGTTTTTCATCAATATCAAAGGTTAAATCCACTTCAGAAACCACTGTGCCGTAACGATGCGGCTCGGTGATTAACACATTATTGATGGTTTCACTGGGTATATTTTGGTGCATATGCCCAGCAATAATCACATCAATCCCCTCAACCGCATTGACCAGATCCCTAACGCCGGTTGCGGCAATGTTGTTTTCATTCTCAATCCCCATATGGGCAACCACAATAATCGCATCGACATGCTGCGCTTTTAACGCCGCAATTTGCTGTTTGGTTTCCTCAATCGGTGAGCTGAATTTCATCGCTTTTAAATGCCCGGTGTCGTTTTCAAAGATCGCCGACATCGGCGTGGTTAAACCGATAATGCCCAGTTTCACTCCGCTTTTTTCGATAATCGTGGTGGGTGCTAAATAGCGCTCGCCGGATTGATGATAGAAATTAGCGGTAATTTTTTGTGCGTTGATATCTTGCAAAATGGCATCTAATGCTGGCATGCCAAAATTAAACTCATGATTTCCCAAGACAAAAATATCATAACCCATCGCATTTAATACTTTGGGAATCGGATTGTCTTGGTAGTATTGCGGGGTTTTGGCAAACACTTCCACTTGGTTATCCTGAATTGCATCGCCAACATCAATCAAAATTACATTATCATGCTGCTGCTTCACGCTCTTCACATAGCTGGCAATCTGGGCATAAGATCCCGAACGATCTTCAACATCCGCCCCATAGCTCCACGGCACCACTCGTCCATGCACATCAGACGTTCCCAGCAATTTAATATTAACCTCTTTGGCAGCTACACTGCTAGCTACCGACAATATCAATAAACTGCCCATTATTTTTCGCATCATAGACTCCTTTGTTGTTATAGCTTTTTACTGCCTATTTATAGCGTATATCGGCAAGTAAACCAGACCGCACTTTGATCCGCTAATAGCCTTGTAAATACGCTGTTTCCGCCAGTTTCACACCGAGCAGCGCCAAACTGAAACGCTGTTCATCGCACACCGACCAAAACTGAATGCCGTTTTCTAATGCTTGCACATCACTGATATGCAGTTGATCTTGTTCTTGATACTGTTCACCATTTATCACCGGCGTGACAATCTGTGCCTCATGCCACACAAGCAATTCATTCGCTTGCCATACCGCTTGCCACTGCTCCACATCGGTTTGGTAATCGGAAAGTGCGGTCACTTGTTGTGCTAAACCATAGAAAACCGCACTTTGTAATTGGTGAATCACCAATTGAATGTCACTGTTTGGCAGAATTTTTTGAAACTGTTGCAGCAAGCGCTCGCTGCTGTGCCGTTTGAACGGTGCCGCATCAAACGCCAACCGCACTTCGCCTTCGTCTAACGGGATCCCGTTCAATAAACGTGCCGTTTGTCCCGCCAATGTTTTCACCTGCTCACTGTTGACATAAGACGCTGGCAACATCGAGCTCACCAGCAAACGGTTAATTTCGCCGCCCAGCAAGATTTCACCGCAGGTCAGCAGCAGTTGGCTAATTTGCGGATCGGCAAGAGAAACGATATTGCGGTTGCGCAATTCGCTCAGCAGTGGATCATTAAAACCCGGTACGATTAACGGCACATCTTGCAACGCCGCACATACGCCATTGAGATCGATCACCACACAACCGCTATCCGCCGCTTGCGCCAGATAACCAGCGTGCTTAGTTTCTCCGGCAAAAAACAAATATTGCTTATCCGACCAATCAAGCTCTTCGATATTTTGCTGTTCCACCGCACGGTTATTAAAGCGCAAGCCCTGCTCTTCGCCGAACGGATAAATTTCGGCAACAATTATTTTCTCGACAGGTAACTCGCTTTGCTCCAATAAATCCGCGATCTTCTCCGCCAACTCGAACTCTGCGGCAATGACAATATTCAGTTTTGTTTGCATCTTTTCCCCTATTTTTTAAAACAGTGCTACAATAATTTTTGGCTATTCTACGGAATTTCCGGCAATAAGTCTGTAAAAGAATCAGGAGATACTCCATGACACCGGCAATTAATTACCTGAAAAAACAAAAAATTTCGCATACTATTCACAGTTACCAACACGACCCACACAACACCGATTTCGGGCAAGAAGCGGCAGAAAAATTGGGCTTACCCCTTGAACAAACCTACAAAACCCTGTTAGTCGCAATAAATGGAGATCAGAAAAAACTGGCGGTGATGGTGCTGCCGGTGTCGCATTTGTTAAGCCTGAAAAAAGCAGCCAAAGCGCTGAAAGTGAAAAAGGTAGAGATGGCAGAAATCGATGCCGCACAAAAATCATCCGGCTATCTGGTCGGCGGCATTAGCCCGATCGGACAGAAGAAAGCTTTGCCCACCTTTATTGATCAAAGTGCGGTTGAATGGGACGTGATTTACGTCTCCGGCGGCAAACGCGGTTTGGATATTGCCTTGACCGCACAGGATTTGGCATTGGCAACGAAAGGCGAATTTGCCGATTTGAGAGATGAATAATGTTTAATAAATGCGCTCACGTACCACTTTATTTGGATAATCACTGAAAATTTGGCTGATAATTTGGCGATTTTTAACATTATCTTGGCGAATTGGATTTTTCATTTTTCCGAAACGAAAAACCGTTGTCGGATTGGATAAGCGATCTAAACGATAGAATAGAGTAATTTCACGTTGATAAACACCACGTTTGCGATAACGCAGATCCTTACGCAAAGCTATGGTCAATGGGAAATAAGTCAGCGCATTGGCAATATTGGTACGAGAATGCTCGGATAATAATGCGTAAAAAATAAACTTTATCAAATTATTACTGAAATTAATGGTAAGCATCGAGCAATTCCCACGCCTTTAGGTCACCATTACTCAAACGTTCTGCAACTTGCTGTAGTAGAGCTTCAGGGGCGAATTCAATACAAGCCTCACCTTGTTTATCTTCTGCAATCTGCTCGTCGAGCATTGCCAGCTCTTCGCTCGTCCAATGTTCATCTTCTTTATGGATAATAAAATCAGTATTCACAATAACAATCGGCATAGCTTACTCCTTTGCTCAATTTGTTTATATTTTAATCACTACACTTGATTAAATCAATCAAACTGATTTATAGCCGAAAAAGACTAACGACTCCGCTCCAACGTCTTCGCCAGTTCGGTTGCCAGCATTTGTTGGGTATGTTCGGCGAGATCACGGCGTTCTTTTGCTGTAGCATCAATCGCTTCAAAAAAACGGAGTTCAATCACACCGCACTTTTGTGCCGCCAGATCTTTTAGGGATTGCACCAAGCTGATATCGCCGTAATACGCCATGGTAGGATTGACACCGCCGTCTTTCGCCGGATAGAAACACAGTACTGGCCAAATCTTAGCTTCGGCGTCAATCGCCGCCTGAAAGAAACTGCTTTTGAACGGCAGCACCTGCTCGCCGATAGTTGATGTGCCTTCCGGAAACAGGGTAATTTGCGCACCGTTGCGAAGTGCGGTCGCAACACCGTCTACCTTGCCCTGCGTGCCGTTGCCACGTTGACGCGACACAAACACCGTGTTGGCTTGCGCTGCCAGATAGCCGATAATCGGCCATTTGCGCACATCATCTTTGGCGATAAACTGCCCCGGCAACACGGCGTTAATCGCAAAAATATCCAACCAAGAAACGTGATTCGAAATAAACATCGAGCCTTTGACTTGTGACAAGTGCGGTACGTTATGGGCATTGACCTGAATGTTAAACACCCGCAAAATATTTTGCGACCAGCGTTGAATTCGCGCTAATTTTTGTTGCGGCGTACACCAACGAAACAACACTAACATTTGAAACACACCGCTTAACAGATAGTACATTATCCATGATAAGCGCCAAAAAACTCGCAACGTTTGCATAATCCGCCTTATTTTAACTGTGCCGATCAACGACAGAAATGCTTTAAATAACGTTCGTCCAGGCGGGTGATCGGCATCATAATCAACACGTCCGCCGAGTTGAAAGCCGGATCCCAAGCCGGTTCGCCGCAAATATAAGCACCGGCACGCAGATAGCCTTTAATCAGCGCCGGTGTGGAAACCTCTAAATCCTGTTGCAATTTATCCAATTGCACCGGCACATGCGGAAACACCCGATATTCCAACGGCGATAGATATTTTTTCTCCAATTTGCGGTACAGGCTTGCTGCGCTGTGTCCGCCGTCACTCATGCTGATACTGCCACAGCCGATCATATACGACAGATTCTCCAAGTGCATGAATTTAATCAATCCGGTCCACAACAGCAACACGACACCGCCATTGCGGTAGTCTTTATGCACACAAGCACGCCCCAATTCGACAGTACGATCCAAAATATGTTCAATACGACTGAGATCAAATTCACCGGCACTGTACCAACCACCGACTTTGCGTGCGCCTTCAATGGTCAACAGACGATAGCAACCAACAATGCGTCCATTGTCTTCGTCACGGACAATTAAATGCTGGCAATGTTCATCATATTTATCAATATCCAAACCGTTTATACTCTGAATTTTCGCCCCCATTTCGTTGGCAAAAATCTCATAGCGCAAGCGTTGCGCCTCTTCAATTTCGGCTTGAGTGGATGCCAGCGTCACCACTAAGCGCTGGTTGTCAACCACACTGTGTTGTTCGATATGATGTTGCAACACAAGTTCTCCTTAACCTAAAACTCACATTATCACGACTAATTTAGGGCGTTATCATATCATTCTTGCGTATTTCGTAAAACATTTATTGGTGAACGGCGGTAAAGCAGCAACGACGGCAGCAATGCCAGCAAAATGGCAAAAATAAAATTAAACACAATAAACAGGTATTCCTCTTCACCCAAACGCACCGGCAATACAAAGCCACTTTGTTGGCTCAAATGCTGTGAGATGAGCTGTGCAGCAATATAACCGATCACCGTGCCGAGCAGCATTGCAATAGCTATCATCACGATCAAGGCAAACCAAACCAGCAAGAAGATCTTGGCGCGTGGTGCACCGAAAATCCGCCACGCTGCCACCTGTTTTTGTCGATTTTGCAAATACAGTACAATGATCATCAAAAGTGCGGTTGCGACCAACACTTGCGTGACGATAGACACCCACAGCAGCACTTCTTTGCTATCGCCTAATACGCCATACACCCGCACCAGCACTTCCGCCGGAAATACGGCTTGGGTGGCCTCGGTTTTATATTGGCTGCGCAGTTGATAAGCACCGGCAAAACTTTGCGGCTTAATCACCACCGCCGACATGCCCAGCTCTTCAATCGCATGGCTGTGATCATGGTCGTGGTCGTGATCATGCTCATCGACATAGCCCGGCGGTCCGTCATGCTCGTGAGCGTGACGGTCATGGTCATGGTCATGGTCATGATGTTGATGTATGTCCCAAACGCTGGTAATCGGCACCAATAAGGCTTTATCCCAAACACTGCCCTCCTCCGGCAAAATGCCGACTACATGATACTCCACGTCATCATGGGCATGATGGTTGCTTTCACCCAACTGTCCATGCATCGGGCTGAAACTGTCACCGAGCGCTAAACCGCTCTTGGCACCTACCACCGCTTCATAATCTTTTTCGAATGTCCGTCCAGCAGTAAGTTGCCGTTCACCGCCGTCAAGCACAAGTGCGGTATTGGTGCCGACAATCGGCATACCTTGATAGTAGTCGCCGAATGCCAACGGTGCTGCCCAATCAACCAGAGGATTGGCTTCAATCTCCTTAAAAACGGCGGTATCCAACAGGTTTAACAGCGACGGTTGTAAAAACACGGTACTTAGCACCAACTGCACTTCGCTGCCTGGCGCACCGATCACCAAATCAAAGCGATCCGCCGCTTGCGCACTGCCTTCACGCAATGCACGCTCCTGCAAACTGACGGTGATACTCAATGCAGTTGACAACGCAATCAGAAAAATAATCAGCAGGCTGCCGAATTTGCTCTTTTTAAAGTCAAGTAATAACAGTTTTAGCATTAACATGGTTGCGCTCCTGTTTGCTGATCCGACATGATAACGCCGTTTTGCAGCAACAGTCGGCGTTGCAGCTGTTCGGATAAGAAACGATCATGGGTCGCCACCAGCAAGGTACACTTCTCTTTTTCACTGATTTCCAATAATAAACGGGCAATATTGCGGCTGTTTTCCGCATCCAGACTGGCGGTCGGTTCATCGGCGATAATCACCTGCGGTTGCGCCAACAGCGCTCGCGCAATCGCCACTCGCTGCATTTCACCGCGCGATAATTTGGCGACATCACTGTGCCGCCGTGGCATGTTCAGCTGTTCCAGCAAAGATT
The DNA here is from genome assembly GCF_006228025.1 of Testudinibacter crocodili. Classification (NCBI taxonomy): domain Bacteria; kingdom Pseudomonadati; phylum Pseudomonadota; class Gammaproteobacteria; order Pasteurellales; family Pasteurellaceae; genus Testudinibacter; species Testudinibacter crocodili. Next base: position 35,931 of record NZ_VDHF01000004.1, on the reverse strand, counting down.
CCGCCCGCTGTTTCAGCGCATCGGATATGCGCCAGTGACGAAAAGCCAACGGCAGCAGCACATTTTCCAGTGCGGTCAAGCCGTTGGTCAGATAAAAATCCTGCATCACCATGCCGACATGTTGAAAACGCCATGTATCGCAAGCGGTGGCTGAAAGTGCGGTCAGCTCTTGTTGCCGCCATTTCACAGAACCGGCTGTCGGTTTTAATAATCCACTGATGATATTTAAAAATGTGCTTTTTCCACAGCCGGAAGGTCCCATCACCGCAATCTGTTGTGCGGCGGGAATGGATAAGTGCGGTATTGCCAAAATCGGTTCTGGCAATGCCGCAATGTTGACGGTCAAATCCTTGATCTCTAACATTTGATCTCCTGTCAAACTAAAAAGCCTGTTTTATAATTTCTTGAATCTGGCATTGGTAATGCGTAACAAGCTGACAAAGCCGGTTTCCGGATCCGTCCACGAGCCGTATTCCAATTTTCCAGTCACTTTAATCATGGCGTTATTTTGTACAAACGGTTGTTTTTTATCCAAATACACCACCACAATATCCGAAGGCCAATCGGCATCGGAGGAGCAGAACGGGCATAGTGCCATCGGTGCTTTGGTCAGCACAAAAAACTGTGCGTCGGCTTTCAGCGGCGGTGCCATAAAACCGTTCATTTCAACCGTCTGCAGTGATAGACCTTTGACTTTTTCGGAAAACTCCATGCCCAACACCGAAATTTTGCCGTATAACTCATCAAAGGTTAGCGAGGGCGCCGCCAAAGCTGGCAGAGTCAATAACACCAAGCAAACACCTGCCAATCGCTGCTGTAAACGACGTAATGAAAACAGCGGGGTCGCCCCCGCTTGGTTGGATTGTAAAATGTTGTTCACCATTCAAATTCCATTATTTTTGCGCATGATTAATCGCTAAACTGTCCACTATCACCTTGAAAATATCTGAGTTTTCCATATAACCTTTGATCGCTTCGGACCCCGGTCCTTGCGCCTGAATCACGATATCATCAATCGCATGTACGCCGGTCGATTCGCTTTTCGGCAGGATACCGGTACGCAATACCGCCCCCGGAATATTTTTATAGGCTTCGTTGGCAACGTATTCGTCTTTTTCGTTTTTCAACGCCGGAACGAATTGACCGTCGAGCTTCGGACGGAAAGTTTCGTAATAATCCGGATAGTTGTTGAAGAACACCGCCAGACGTTTGCTGACATCCAATTTGTCCGGATAGCCATCGCCGTTTTTGTCTTCATAATTCGGGTAACCCGCCGCCGCATACACGCCGACTTTTTCACGCATTTCATCGCCCGGTTTGTCGTCGTCAACTGTACCGATCAGTGAGATCCCATGGGTATGATCACCGGTGACGATGATAAGGGTGTCAGGGTGGGTTTCGGCGAATTTTTTCGCAATATCAATTGATTGGTCAAACATAATCGTACTCATGATCGCGCGCTCCCAATCCAACGGGTGCGAGGCTTTGTCGATTAATGACGATTCGACCACCAGCACAAAACCGTCCGGATTTTGTGACAGCACATCAAGTGCGGTTTGGGTCATAGTAGTCAAGTCCGGTTGATCAGGGAATTTTTTGCTCACGCCGTTATCGGTCAGGAAACGACGATCCAGCACGGTGTCCAGATTACCGGTGTGGAACAAGCCTAACAATTGTTTGGTGTCTTGCGGAATAGAGGTCAATTCGGTATTGCTGGTGACCAGTTTATAACCGTCATTTTTGAACATTTCGACATAGTTCAACTCGTCTTTACGTTTTGAACCCGGCACGCTTTGCGGCAGGAAGTAAGCCGAGCCTCCGCCTAAAATCACATCCGGTTTCACATCATGGAACATCCCGGTGATTTTATCTTTGTCCGCACGACGACGGGTGTGGGAAACCACTGCTGCTGGGGTCGCATCTTGGATTTCAGAATCCGTTACCACACCCACGCTTTTGTTAGTTTTGCGTTTAATCACTTCACCCAAGGTTTCTTGTTTAGGGTGGTTTAAATTGTCTGCTGAACGGCTGACATATACGCCCAACGCATTAATCGCCGATTTATGCCCTGTCATGTAAGCACTCATAGTGTTGGCACTGTCGGCGGTGATCGCATCGGTACTGGAGGTGCCGATAAAACCGGTAATCGGTAAGGTATCCATCGCCAATAAACTGTTGGCTTTTCCTTCAGTCACACCTTTGGACAAAATCCGTGCGCCGGTGCGGTGCGCCACCGATAAGCCGTCACCCAAGAAGAAGATCACATTTTTCGCTTTTGCGATATCCGGAGTTTGATAAACCTGCCAATTGACCGCACTTTGCTGTTCTCCGGCTTTGGCTTCCACTTTATAATCGCCAGCTTGTTTGATGCTGACATTACGCAGCCACAATGCAGACACATCTTTGCCGTCTTCTTTTTCGATAAATTCAACGTCGCTGCTGCCCAATACCTCTTTAAAATCATTACCGTTAATTAAAATGCTGACCTGATCCGGGTTGACGATTTCATCAAACTCTACTTTGAAATCGAATTTGCCGTCCGCCATCATGGTGGCGCGATCAATCGGATAGATGGTCTGTGCCACCGCACTTAACGGCAGAGCTGCCAGCACAAAAGGTAATAAATAGCATCGCTTCATGGTTGTCTCCTAATGTTTATAAAAATAGGCACTCAATAGTTGAGGCATGCCTACTATACAAAAGAAATGTGACAGAAATATGACAACGGCAAGCAAGGCAACCCTAAAAACACGACGTAGAGTACAAGGTTTTAAACCGCACTTTGTGCTTTGAATTTGTTTCTAAATGAAAGTGCGGTATGGTTGGTTTTTATTCCCCATCTGTAGTGCCTGAGCGTTTGCGTGAAGATTTCAAGCTCAATTTGTCGTGTCTGAGCGCAGCGAGTTTACAAATTGAGCGTAGAAATTAGCAAAGGCGAAGAATAGCACTACAATTGGGGCGTGTTTCTTTGGCTACTTTCTTTGCACGAGCAAAGAAAGTATGCTCGCCATCGGCGAAACCCGATTCGGATTTCACACTGCTGAGCTTTATGTTAAGATGCTGCCTTTACGATAACGCCCCCAACACAAGACCAGCTCAAGATGCGAGATTTCCATTCCTCCTCCGGCACTCATGCTAATGTTATTGCCTTTGCTTTTTTATTAATGGCATTTTTGACCGGGATCGGTTCAGCATTCCAACTGCCGGTATTAAGCCTGTTTTTATCGCAGGAAGTGCAGGCAAGCCCGATGGCGGTCGGCTTCTTTTACTCCTTTAATGCCGTGGTCGGCATCATTATCGGACAACTACTCGGTAACTACTCTGATCGCCTGCCGGATCGGCGCAAACTCATTTTGATCTGCTGTTTTATGGCGGCTGCCGGCTATTTTATCTTTGCCTTCAGCCGCAATTACTATATCCTGATCACCTTTGCCGTCGTGCTGTTTGGCTTAGGTTCGGCGTCTAACCCACAGATTTTTGCTTTTGCGCGCGAATACGCCGACAGCAGCCGCAAAGAGGCGGTAATGTTTTCCACCATTATGCGCACGCAAATTTCATTGGCATGGATTGTCGGACCGCCATTGGCGTTTTCTTTAGTGGTTGGCATGGGCTTTGAAGTGCTGTTTTCAATTGGCGCATTGACTTTTATCGGCAGCGGACTGCTCGCCCTGTTGCTGCTGCCTAAATTACCACGGCAAACAAGCGTTCATTCCACGACAACAAAAACACAAGCACCGCAACAAAACCGCCGCTCGACACTGTATTTGTTCCTCGCCACGATGCTGATATTTTGCTGCAACAGCATTTATTTAATCAATATGCCGCTATATGTGATCAAGGAATTACAACTGGAAGAGAAACTGGCAGGTATTTTAATGGGTACCGCCGCCGGATTAGAGATTCCGATTATGCTGATCGCCGGTTACCTGACCCGTTATGTCAGCAAAAAAAGTTTGCTGCTGTTTGCCATTGGCTGCGGATTGGTGTTTTATCTCGGCTTGTTGCGAATTGAAAATCCATGGGGCTTAATCGCATTACAACTGTTTAATGCCGTGCTGATCGGAATCACCGCCACCATCGGCATGCTCTATTTTCAAGATTTGATGCCACAGCAAATGGGTGCCGCAACCACACTATTTACCAATGCCGCCAAAAGCAGTTGGGTGATCGCCGGTCCAATCGCCGGCGCAATAGCCTCAATTTGGAACTATCAATCAGTATTCTATTTCTGTCTGCTATTCATTGTGCTGGCGTTTTGCTGCATGTGGCGAGTCAAAACATGTTAAAACCTGTTTCATCGGCTACCAATACCACTGCTAATGCCGAAATCAAAGGGCATCTTATTGTGCTGTTCACCATTTTGGTGTGGGGTATGACCTATGTTGCCACCAAGGTATTATTGCAAGATTTCCGACCGTTAGAAATTCTGCTGATCCGCTTTGTCATCGGCTTTACCGCACTTTGCCTGATCTATCCGCGCAAACTGCCTTTTGTCGGCTGGCAGCAAGAAGCCTATTTTGCCGCTGCCGGGCTTAGTGGCATAACCTTGTATTTTTTATTGGAAAACATCGCTCTGCTCTACACCCAAGTCAGCAATGTCGGGATTATTATTGCCGTGGCGCCACTGCTGACCGCGCTGTTAAATATGCTGTTTTTAAACGGCAAGAAACCGGATATTCACTTTTTTAGCGGCTTTTTGCTGGCGATGCTCGGCATTGCCTTGATCAGCCTGAAAAGCAATGAAGAGTTGCAAATTAATCCGTTAGGGGATTTTCTGGCATTGCTGGCGGCGCTGGTTTGGGCAATCTACTCGACCCTAATGAAAAAAATCAGTGAATTCGGCTACCGCACTTTGCAAACCACCCGTCGCGCTTTTCTTTACGGCTTGCTGTTTATGCTGCCACTGACCTGTTTGATGCCGTTTAAGTTGGATTTTAGTCTTATCTTAAAACCACAAAATCTGTTTAATCTGCTGTTTCTCGGCTTTGGTGCTTCGGCAATCTGTTTTGTCAGTTGGAATTATGCGGTCAAGGTGCTCGGCACGGTGAAAACCAGCCTGTATATCTATCTGGCGCCGGTGGTAACGGTGATCAGCGCCGTCTGGATTTTGGACGAACAGTTAAGCTATTTTTCCATTGCCGGGATTGCGTTGATCTTATTGGGGTTGGCAATCTCGGAAAAAAAAGCGGAGAAAAAGGCAGACAAAAAACCAAAGAAAAAAGCAAGCGACGTTAAATCAACATAAGCGCCACTTGCCTAAAATACTGTTAATCGAAGCTGGTATTAAAAAACCGTTTCCGCCACATCACGAATATCTTTTCCTTTGAGATAATAGTAGATAAATTCACAAATATTTTGGCAGCGGTCACCAATCCGTTCGATCGCCCGCGCGGTCAAAATTGCGGTCAACAGGCTATCGACACTTTCAGGGCGGTTTTTCATACCTTCTTTGGCATCTAGGGTGATCTCTTTGTAACGCTCATCGATTTTGATATCGCGCGCATAAACGCTTTTGGCTTCGTCCAAACTCATACTGGAAAAAGCACGCAATGTGTCGTGCAGCATCGCAATCGCATCTTGTGCCATCACATCAATTTTATCCAACAAGGTTTTTTCAATCGTAATATCATCGTGAAGTGCGGTCTGACTCATTTTATCCACCGAATCACCGATCCGTTCCAATTCCGCAGCGACTTTTAAAATGGTGATGATAAAGCGCAAGTCATCAGCGAGCGGCTGACGACGGGCAATCAAGGTTACACAAGCCTCATCAACCGCTACTTCCAGCGCATTGACCTGTTCGTCTGCTGCGACCACATCGCGTGCACTGATCTCCTCACTGCCTCGGATCACTTTTAAGGCATCGTGCAATTGGTTTTGTACTAAGCTTCCCATGGTCAACAACAACGATAGTAAGTGGTTGAGATCCTTATCATATTGTCTGACGATATGCTGTTTTTCATTAAGTGTCATGCTGTTCTCCTTTTAAACGATATTGCTGTCACCGAGACGGTTAACCGAAACGTCCAGTGATGTAATCTACGGTTCTGCTGTCCCTTGGTCGATTAAACATTATCTCTGTTTCACCGTGTTCGATAATATCACCCAAATACATAAACACTGTATAATCCGAACAACGTGCCGCCTGCTGCATATTGTGGGTGACGATCACCACCGTGTAATCTTTCTTTAGCTCCAAAATCAAATCTTCGATCATGCCGGTCGAAATCGGATCCAACGCCGAGCAAGGTTCGTCCAACAGTAGCACTTCCGGTTTTATCGCAATACCACGCGCAATGCAAAGCCGCTGCTGTTGTCCGCCCGACAAGCTATAACCGCTCTTATGCAGTTTGTCTTTGGTTTCGTTCCAAAGTGCGGCTTTGCTCAGCGCCCACTCTACCCGCTCGTCCATTTCAGGCTTCGACAATTTTTCGAATAAGCGTACTCCGAAGGCAATATTATCATAAATCGACATCGGAAACGGGGTCGGCTTTTGGAACACCATGCCGACTTTGGCACGCAGCAGCGAAATATCTTTTTTGCTGCCGATAATATCTTCGCCATCCAATAAAATTTGCCCCTCTGCCCGTTGCTCCGGATATAAGGCGTACATTTTGTTAAACGTTCGCAGCAAGGTGGATTTGCCACACCCGGACGGTCCGATAAACGCCGTTACTTTATTGGCTTCAATATCCAAATTGATATTTTTTAGTGCATGAAAATCGCTATAGTAGAAGTTTAAGTCTTTGACCTCGAGAATTTTTTTACCCGGTTCGCTCTTATTTAAATTCATAATTCCCATCGCTTATTCCTTATTTCTTTTCTCTATTTTTAAAGACAACACGCGCCAGCACGTTCAGCAGCAACACCGCAAAGGTGATGATCAACACCCCGGTCCACGCCAGCTCTTGCCAGTTGGTGAACGGGCTGGAGGCAAATTTATAGATTGTCATCGGCAAACTCGCCATCGGTTTACTCATATCCAAACTCCAGAATTGGTTGGAAAGTGCGGTAAACATCAAAGGCGCGGTTTCACCGGCAATCCGGGCAACACTCAACAGCACACCGGTGATGACGCCAGCAGTTGAAGCACGCAAGGTGATCGACAGGATCATTTTCCATTTCGGTGTTCCCAAAGCATAAGCCGCTTCACGTAAACCGTTCGGGATCAAATTCAACATATTTTCGGTGGTACGAATCACAATCGGCACCTGCAACAGCGCCAACGCCACCACGCCCGCCCAACCGGAAAAATTACCGAACGGCGCTACCAGCAGTACATATACGAATAGTCCGATCACAATCGACGGCGCCGACAGTAAAATATCGTTAACAAACCGCATCACTTCCGCCAACAATGATTTTTTACCGTATTCAGAAAGATAAATCCCAACCAAAATCCCCAACGGCGTACCGATAAAAGTAGCAAACACCACCATCATCAAGCTACCCATAATCGCATTCGCCAGACCGCCGACTTCGGCATTCGGCGCTGGTGTCATTTCAAGAAAAGTCGCGATCGATAGCCCTGCCATTCCTTTTTGCAAGGTGGTAAACAAAATCCAGACCAACCAGATTAAGCCGAACACCATTGCCAACATCGCAATCCCAATTGCAATGTTGTTGATAATCCGGCGTTTGTTTTGTAACCGCACTTTGACTTTTTCATACTGATTATTTGTGATGCCCATTATTTGGCTCCCTCATTTTTAGATAAGCGACGCACCAATAATTTGGAGATAATCAACACGACTAAGGTAATCGCAAACAGGATTAAGCCCAACTCCATCAACGCCGAAATGTGCATATCCGATTCCGCTTCGGCAAATTCATTGGCAATAGCAGAGGTGATACTGTTACTCGGCATATACAGCGACAAACTGTCGAGCTGATAGGCATTACCGATCACAAAAGTGACCGCCATCGTTTCGCCCAAGGCACGCCCCAAACCCAGCATAATCGCACCGACTACACCGCTTTTGGTATAAGGCAACACAATGCGCCACACCACTTCCCAAGTGGTGCAACCGACCCCGTAAGCCGACTCTTTCATCAGTGCCGGGGTCTGTTCAAATACATCACGCATAACCGAAGCAATATAAGGAATGATCATAATCGCCAGAATAATCCCGGCAGCGAGAATCCCGATGCCGAAGCTCGGGCCGGAGAACAGCGAACCGATAATCGGAAAGCCCGACACCACTTCGCCCAGCGGACGCTGAAAATATTTAGCAAACAGCGGTGCAAAAATAAAGAAGCCCCACATGCCATAAACAATACTCGGCACTGCCGCCAACAATTCGATTGCCGTTCCCAACGGACGACGCAGCCACATCGGCGCCAATTCGGTCAGGAAGAAAGCAATGCCGAAACTGGCCGGTACCGCAATAATCAAAGCAATTAATGAGGTGACTAAAGTACCGTAAATCGGCACCAACGCCCCATATTGATCCATCGGCGGATTCCACTCTTTTGACCACAAGAAAGAGAAACCGAACTCTTTGATTGCAGGCAGGGAAGAAATAATCAGCGAAAGAATGATCCCGCCCAGAATCAACAACGTCAGATAAGTGGAAAATCTGACCAGTGATTCAAAAAAAATATCACCTTTCTTACCGGGTGATATTACCGTTGCGGATTTATTTGACATATAACGTCCTTTATAAGTCCATTTTTAGACAATAGAACGGTGTGCGCTAACACACCGTTCCATTAACACCATTTAGTAAAGCGCTTTGCCGTCTTTGCCAACAATATTGGCTTTCCAAGCCGATTTGATCGTGTCAACTACTGAGGTCGGCAACACCGCATAATCTAACGCAAGGGCTTCATCACCGCCTTTGTCTAACGCCCATTCGAAGAATTTCAAGGTTTCAACCGCTCTTTCAGCACTACCCGGCTGTTTTTCTAGCAAAATAAACGTGGTTGAAGTGATTGGCCACGCATTTGCGCCTTTTTGTTGAGTCAAGTCTTGTGCGAAAGAGTGACTCCAGTCGGCACCAGCAGCAGCATTGCTAAAGCTGTCTGAACTCGGTCTGACCACTTCACCGTCGGCAGATACTAAGCTGGCATACGGCAAATTGTTTTGTTTGGCATAGGCGTATTCGACATAACCGATTGCACCATCAAGTTGTTGTATTGACGCGGAAACCCCTTCGTTACCCTTGCCACCAAAAGAACCCGGCGCCCACTGTACCGTTGAACCGGCACCGACTTTCTCTTTCCATTCAGCACTGACTTTTGACAGATAGCTGGTGAACACAAACGTTGTTCCCGAGCCATCGGCACGGCGAATCACGGCGATATCTTTATTCGGCAAATTCAAATTAGGGTTCAGTTTTTTGATGGCTTCATCATTCCATTTTTTAACTTTGCCCAAATAAATATTGGCAACAGTTTCTCCGTCTAACACCAGCTCTCCGCTCTTAACATCGTCCAAATGCACCGCCAAAACCACCCCGCCGATCACCGTAGGGAATTGGAACAGGTTTTCTTTCGCCAACTCATCATCTTTCATCGGCGCATCAGTCGCCCCGAAATCAACGGTTTTGGCAATAATTTGTTTTTTACCGCCGGAAGAACCGATACTTTGATAGTTAACGCGGTTTTTAGTCTCTTTTTGGTAAGTGTCCGCCCATTTGGCATAAACCGGAGCCGGGAAAGAAGCACCAGCGCCGGTAATGTCAACCGCACTTGCAACTCCGGCAGACAAAACCATCGCAGAACCCATCAGAGTGAACAGCGAAGTACGAACCAATTTATTTTTAATAGCTTTCATAATGTCTCCTTAAATAAAATTTGAAATCTTTGTCGGCAAAACCAGTTGAACAGACCGTTTTCTGATATGCCCATCCCACAACTTGTGCACAAATATAGATCAAAAATTTGCTCGATCAAGCTGTTTTTTTCACCTAAAAAGTGACAAAATAAATAGCTATGAAACTATTATTAATTTATTATCATTATGAAATATAATATTTTTTTATTTTTGTCATATAACTGTCATAAAACAAAAAAGTTCAACTGCTTATTTTTCGAACAACAAACAAGCTATTTGGAATCCTTTCCTGATTTTCACGCCTTCACTTTGTTATTCTTCAAAAAATGACGCTCAAAGATAAAAAATGATAATCCTTTTGTTTGACGCTATTTTTTGCTAATATAGCAAACCTATTTTGGGGCTGATTCTGGATTCGACGGGATTGGCGAAGCCCAAGGTGCATGTCGAGGTGCGGTAGGCCTCGTAAACAAACCGCAAAACAATAGTCGCAAACGACGAAAACTACGCTTTAGCAGCTTAATAACCTGCTCTTAGCCTTCTCTCCCCAGCTTCCGCTCGTAAGGCGGGGATCAAGAGGAGTCAAACCCAAACGAGATCGCGTGGACGCCTCCGCTTGAGGATCGAAACGTTAAATTGAATCAAGCTAGCTTATCTGTCGCGTGTCTGTCCGCAGTGGGTAAGTGAAATTAAAGACTGACTAAACATGTAGGACTGAAGGTAGAGTAATTTCGGACAGGGGTTCAAATCCCCTCAGCTCCACCAAAAAACATATCGTTACTGTTCGTAACTTATCGGAAAGCCTAGAGAATACAAGCCTCTAGGCTTTTTTCTTGTTCGTAGCTTACCGTTTCTTTTCGTCTTAAATCTAGAATTTTAGTAATACGTTTAGTAATATGCCGATCGTGTTACTAAAAACCGTATTACTAAAAATGCCCGGGGGCTTGATATGGCAAGGACTGTTAAGATTTTAATGAATACACAAGTTGATAAAGCAAAACCATCAGAAAAGCCTTATCATCTTGCTGATGGTGGTGGATTGTATTTATTGGTAAAACCCAAAGCAACTATGTTTCCTGCTTTTTTAGAAACACAGTTGCTACTTGTACAATCTTAATCGTGGATTTTAACCTTTGTCAGCACTCTGAGGCAGATATCAAATGCGCCCTTGCGAATTCTTCGTAGCGCTCTTGTAAATTTTCCAATTTAGTAATAATTGACGGTTTCATTGGATTCCCTTGTTTGAAGAGATTAGGGTCTGTTGATGTTTATTTATAATTTGAGCTATAGACTCTTTTTCGCCGACACGACTCAAAAGTGCGGTATCACGACTACTTTTACGATCGAATCACTAACGCACCCGTGACACTACTGCCGACAGTTTGAACATATCTGGAACCTAACAACCGAAATACGACACAAATAATCCCAATACCGCTAAAAATATAGAGTACGCTATCAATTAATTCACGCAACAAATACTTTCCGATAGTTAATTTTTGTAACGTATTCTCGTCAACTACCCTGATACCGAATAACTTTTTGCCAACTGATTGGGAAAAATATGCCATAAAGAAAAATTGAATTGAAAAATAGATGACCAATGCGTTGATGCCAATTTCTGAATCTGGAAAAATTTGGTTTAAACCGATCACTATAACAATGTAAATTAGAAAATTTGTTGTCACTGCCAATAATCGCTTAATACCTTTAGCAACATAGTGGTAATAATCTGCTTCCGCCATACGGTTTGTAACTGTTGTTGAAGCTGTGTTAGCGGCAATATCTGAAACACCTGAAACAGTTGTTGAAACAGCCGCTGAAGGCATCGACAAAGCAGAAGATCCAGAAAATTTGCCACCTAAAGACAACTCTTTCGGATCTTTTTTGCTTTTTGTACTTTTTTTGGGATTTTCAACTAGCATTCTTTTACCAAAATAATGGCTAACCTTGTTCCGACAATGCCGCCAGTTGATCCGCTTGATATTCGGTGATAATCGGTTGAATCAATTCTTCCATTTTGCCGTTCATCACTTCGTCCAGACGGTATAGCGTGAGGTTGATGCGGTGATCGGTCACCCGCCCTTGCGGATAGTTGTAAGTGCGAATTTTGTCAGAACGATCGCCGCTGCCGAGCAAATCACGTCGCGTGCTGGAGACTTCTGCTGCACGGCGCTCTTCTTCGGCTTTCACAATCCGAGCCGCCAACACCGACATCGCTTTGGCTTTGTTTTTATGTTGTGAACGTTCGTCCTGACATTCAACCACAATCCCGGTCGGTAAATGGGTGATCCGCACCGCAGAATCGGTGGTGTTAACATGCTGTCCGCCAGCACCTGAAGAGCGGTAGGTATCGATTTTTAGATCAGACGGATTGATTTCCGGCAGCTCTGATTCTGGCAGTTCTGGCATCACGGCGACGGTACAAGCCGATGTGTGAATCCGCCCTTGCGATTCAGTTTTCGGTACACGTTGCACCCGATGACCGCCGGACTCGAATTTCAATTGTCCGTACACACCATCGCCGCTGACTTTCATGATCATCTCTTTATAACCGCCCTGCTCGCTTTCGTTGGCGCTGATCACTTCGACCCGCCAGCGCTTCATCTCGGCATAACGGCTGTACATTCGAAACAGATCACCACTGAAAATACCGGCCTCATCACCGCCAGTTCCGGCACGAATCTCCAGAAAACAGTTGTATTCGTCATTTGGATCTTTGGGCAACAATAATACTTGCAGTTGCTGTTCCAGTTGCTCAATTTCACTTCTGGATTCATCGATCTCTTCCAACGCCATTTCGCGCATGCTCGGATCATCCAGCAGCGTTTGTGCTTCTTCCAGGTTAAGTTGCAAGCGGCGCCACTTCTCAAAACACTGCACCACATCTTCCAATTGGGCGTACTCTTTTGAATAGGCGCGAAATTTATCTTGATCGTTAATCACGCTCGGATCGCCAAGCAACGCTTGTAACTCTTCGTAGCGCTCTTGTAAATTTTCCAATTTAGTAATAATTGACGGTTTCACTGGATTCCCTTGTTTGAAGCTATCGGTATAAGAATAAAAAATTTTGGCTATTTTAGCTGAAATTTATGCGTAATGTTGCTGAAAATACGCTAATTTTGCGATCAGCTGCTAATTTTCGCGATCTTCGGCAACGGCGTCAATGCCAAGTGCGGTTGAAAATTGCTGCAACCCTTGACTATCGCCGGATTTTACCAATTTTTGGATCGCCTGTGTTGGCGCATGTAGCAGACGGTTGGTCAATTTGTAGCTCAACTCCTGTAACACCATCTCTTGATCTTGCCCTTGTTGCAGTGCAGACAAGGCTTTGCCCAGCAACTCCTGACGAGTTTGCTCCGCCTGCTCACGGTATTTTCGGATTAAGTTGGACGACTGATATAGTTTCAGCCACTGGAAAAAAGCAGTGCTTTCTTGCTGAATAATCTGTTCTGCTTGTTCGGACGCTTTTTGCCGTTGTGCCAGATTATGCCGGATAATGTGTTGCAGATCGTCCACGCTGTAGTGGTAGACTGAATCAATTTCCGAAACCTGCTGTTCCACATCGCGCGGTACGGCAATATCAATGATCAACATCGAGCGGTTTTTGCGCTGTTTCTGTGCGGCTTTTACCATCGCAGCAGAAATCAATGGGGTATCGCTGGCGGTAGAAGTGATCACAATATCTGCCCGATTCAAACCTTGCTGCAACTGATCTAACAATAGCAGCTCCATTGCGCCAACTCGCTCACTCAATTCCTGCGCGCGGCTCAACGTGCGGTTGGCGATAATAATTTTCTCTGCCCCTTGCTGAAACAGATAACGGCTGACCAATTCAATGGTTTCCCCGGCACCAACCAATAAAATCGTCAAGGGTTGCAACGAATCGAAAATTTGCTTGGCAAGGCTGGTGGCGGCGTATGCTACCGAGACCGCACTGCCGCCGATATCAGTTTCGCTACGCACTCGTTTGGCGGTGGCAAAGGTTTTTTGAAACAGCCGTGAAAATTCAGCGCTTAGATTTTGCTGATACAAGCTTTCGCTGGCTTGGTATGCCTGTTTGACTTGCCCCAAAATTTGCGGCTCGCCCAAAATCAATGAATCCAAGCCGCACGCGACTCGCATTAAGTGTTGGGTGGCAGCAGAATTTTGTGATAAATACAGGTTGTCTCTCACTTGTTCTGCCGATAAACCGTGAAAATCGACGAACCACTGCACGATGTGTTCAATCCAACGGCTATTTTGTTCATCCGCTTCAAGTGGCGAAATGCGGCGATTGTGCAGGTAAAGCTCGGTACGATTGCAGGTTGAAAGAATCACCGCACTTTCTGCCAGTTCACTTTGCTGGATTTGCTGCAACGCAGAAAGCCGCTTTTCATCACTGAAAGCGACTTTTTCCCGCAACTCAACCGGTGCGGTTTTGTGGTTAATGCCGAGCGCCAAAATTGCCATAGCTGTTATTATTGTTAAACGGACTACCTAATTTGCGGTAGTCTTTGGTAAATCTTTGAGATAAAACAAAATCGTCGCCACTGTACCTCAAGGTAAGGACGACGATAAACCAACCTGCATTCTAATAAATTGTCACGAGTTGAGCAAACCGAATCCAACGTTATTTTGATTCAGCCCCGATTTTTCGCCTATTATTGTAATCAGCAACCATTATTTAGCGACTCACTCTAGCTGCCAACCGCCACCAATCGCTTTGTATAAATTCAACAAATTTTGCCCTGCTGCTAAACGTGCATTTAACAGATTCTGTTGATAATCCAATGCCGTTAATCGCGTTTGCAAGGCAACATCGAGGGTTTTATCGCCGTACTGAAACAGTTTTTGCGTATCTTGTGCCTGTTTTGTGGCTTTTTGAACTGCGCTGTTTAGCTGACGAATTTGTTGAATCAGGGAAAATTGTGCCTGATAGCTGCTGTCAACTTCCGCCAATGCCTGTAAAATTGACTGGTCATATTGCAAAAGTGCGGTCTGCAAGCGGGCATCCGCCGCCTGAATATTAGCAGCAATCCGTCCTGCGGTGAAAATCGGCAGCTGTACACCAATACTGCCCAAGCTGCCCAAGCCTTTTAACGGCGGTAAATCGCCGTCCAGTTCAATGCGTCCGGTTTGCCATAAAAACTGGATATCAAAACGTGGCAGCAAATCAGCCTTGGCGCTTGCCAATTTGGCGGCATAGGCTTGTACTGCGGCGGCATTAGCACGAATATCCGGACGTTGCACCAACAAACTGCCCGGTTGTTGTCCTTGTGGCGGCTGCGGCAAATGTTGCAACAAATTGGCTTGTAGCATCTGTTTGGTATTCAGTTTAAAACCTTGCGGCACTTGCCCTGTCAGCAAGGCTATACTGCGCTGATAAGCGTCAAACTGCGCCTGCAAACCTGTCTGTTGCGCTTGCAACGCCTCGATTTTAACCGCAATTTCGTTCAATTCATAAGCAGTAACCTGTCCTGCTGCAAAACGCCCTTTTAGATAGCCTTGCAGCTGCTGCAATGTTTGCAAAGTGCGGTTTAGGATCTGCTGCTGCTGCAACACCGCTTGTGCGCGTAAATAGTGATCACCAATATCGCTTGCCACCAACATTTGCGTGCCGTAAACCCGCTCTTGCGCCCCCAGTTCAGCATATTTAGCCGCATCGGCGTCACTGCGTTTTTGCCCGAAAATATCCGGTTCCCAAGAGGCAACCACGCCCCCGATAATTACATGTCCTTTAGCTGATAGATCATTATTACCCACCACTTGGCGTGCCGCTGACGACAGATTATTATCAATTTCCAGCCGCTGCCCACCCAAACTGCCACTAGCCCCCACTTGTGGCGCCAGTTCTGCACCGGCTAAACTAGAAATCGCTCTTGCTTCCTGCAAACGACGTTGTGCGATGGCCAAATCAAAATTTTGTCGCAGCGCTTGTTCAATCAAAGCGCTTAATTGCGGATCACGCCACTGTTGCCACCAACGGCTGATTTGCTGGCTGCCTTGTGCCGCTGCCGTCTGTTGGTATTGTTGTGGCAAATCGATTTTCGAATCCAGCGCCACTTCAGTGTGACTACAAGCTGTTAATAACAACGAAAGTGCGGTTAACATCCAATAACGCTTTTGCATAATCTGAGTCCTTGTTATTTGGTGCGGTTAATTCTGTTTTGCCAACATCGAACGGAAACGACCGATCGCAATGCCAATAAAAATTGCGCCTAAAATCATCATAATCACAATTCGATGCCAAATGGTTTCCCAGCCTGCGCCACGAAACAGCACATCTTGGCTGATCGCCACAAATTGGGTCAAAGGCGAAAGCTGCATAATATGTTGCACTATTTGCGGCATATTCTCGATCGGTGACGGTCCGCCGGACAGCAGGTACAGCACAATATACACCGGTAAACACAACAGACTGAATTGCGGCATGGTCGGTGCCTGCGTCGCCAAAAACAGCCCCATTCCCGCCATCGAAAACAGGTAGATCCATTCACTCAAAGCAAACAACCATAACGAACCATTTATCGGCGCACCAATCCATTTGTGCACCACAAAATACAACGACAACATTGCGGCAACCAAAATCACCAAACTATTTGCTAATATTTTCGAAAACGCGATTTCACTGGCGCTGACCGGCATGACTAACAAATGTTCAATCGTACCGTGTTCTCGTTCACGAATCACTGCTGCACCGACCAAAATCAGCGCCAATAAACTGGAATTGCCGATAATTTGGGTCATCGGCATAAACCATTCGGTCAGCAGATTACTGTTAAACAACACATTAATCACCGGTTCCAGCGGCAATGACTGCTGCCCGTGTGCTTGGGTCAAAAATTGATTGACTTGGCGATTGATAATCTGCCCCAGATAATTCACGCCCACGCCCGCTTGTGTCATCGCAGTGGCGTCGACCAGCAACTGCAATTGCGGACGTTTGCCTGCCAGTAAATTTTCAGTGAAATCCGCTGGAATCGTTAACACAAAAATATACTCACCGTTATCCATCGATGAATCAATCTGGTTCGGTTCAATCTCCACGACCTGCTTAAAATAAGGCGGCAGAATCGCATCACGAATTTGGTAGG
This sequence comes from Testudinibacter crocodili, assembly GCF_006228025.1. NCBI lineage: Bacteria > Pseudomonadati > Pseudomonadota > Gammaproteobacteria > Pasteurellales > Pasteurellaceae > Testudinibacter > Testudinibacter crocodili. The sequence continues at coordinate 19,077 of NZ_VDHF01000004.1, read as the reverse complement.
AAAGTGCGGTATGATCTTGGTCTAACACTGCAACCGAAGCGTTTTTGACTTCGGTGGTGATCCCCTTGCCAATCGAATAGATCGTAAAAGTGAACATCACCACCACCAAACCAATTAACGTGATATCCCCAAACAGGCTACGCAGCTCTTTTAACGACAGGTAATAGACATTTTTAAGCCACTGATAACTGTTTCGCAACATATCTCTAGCCATCTTATTTCTCCTGCTTTTTCAGTAACAGCCCAGCAAGGCTCAGATATAGCACAAAAAACAGCAGCAACATTGCATAAAACGGTAAGAAATCGGCAAATCCCAAGCCTTTGGTGAACGCTCCCAAACTGATTAAGTTATACCAACTGGTTGGAAAACCCCAACCAATATAGTAGCCGGCGCCGCTCAGTGTTGACATCGGGTAAAGCAAGCCTGAAAAATTCAACGCCGGAACCATACTGATGATTGCGGTGGCAAAAATTGCAGCTACTTGCGACTGCACAAAAGTCGAAATCAGCAATCCGAACGCCGTTGATGCCAAAATCAACCCCAGTGCACCCAAGCTCATTGCCCAAAAAGAGCCTTTTAGCGGCACACCAATCAGTGTGGTGGTCAGCAACACCAACAAAAGATAGCTCAGCATTGACAGCGCTACATACGGCAGTTGTTTGCCCAATAAATACTGCCGAACCGATGCCGGTGAGGCATAAAGATTGGTAATCGAGCCAATCTCCTTTTCGCGCACCACCCCAAGTGCGGTCATCATGCCCGGAATCATCATCAAGGTCAGCATAATCAGCCCCGGCGAGATCGCATTCACACTTTTGAAGGCTTGATTGTAGATAAACCGCACTTCCAGCTCCATTGGGCTATCGAACGTTATTCCCTGTTGCCGATACAGCTGCTGTACATATTCAGCAATAATTCCTTGGCTATAGCCGACGATATTTTCGCCATTAAACGGCATTGAACCATCAACATACAATCCTACTTGCGGTATTTTCTGCTGCAACCAATCGCGTCCAAAATTTGGTGGAATCTCTATCACCAAACGGGCACGCCCACTGTTTAAGCGATTGGAAATACTCTGCCGATCGGGCAACATTTCCACCAACTCGAAATAATCCGACGCTGAAAATTGTGTGATCAACTCTCGACTCTGATAACTTTTATCTTGATCCAACACTGCCAATTTTAAGTTGCTGACATCAAACGAAATGCCCCAACTGCCTGCCAACAATAGCGTCACAGGCCCAAAAATCGCAAATAGTAAACGGATTCGATCGCGCAGCAGCTCTTTGCCTTCGCGCACCGCAAACGTCCAAATGATGTTGAACCAATAACCCCAACCAAACGATAGATCCAACGGCGGCTGATCTTGTGATGCGGTGTTGGCTGATAGCTCTGTTGGATTCGTCTGCAACGCCTGCTGCGGCTGCTGTTCTTCTAAATACAAGATAAAGGCTTGTTCCAATGTCGCCGCCTTTTTCTGTTGCTGCAACGCTTGCGGTGTGCCGATGGCTAAAACTTTGCCGCGATCCATAAACGAAATCCGATCACAGCGCTGCGCTTCATTCATAAAGTGGGTGGAAACGAAGATCGTGATCCGTTCTTGACGTGACAGTTTCAGCAAATATTGCCAAAACATATCGCGCGCTGCCGGGTCAACCCCAGAAGTGGGTTCGTCCAAAATCAGCACTTGCGGATGGTGCAAGCATGCTGCCGCCAACTGCAACCGCTGTCGTACGCCAAGCGAAAGTGCGGTCGGTAGACTGTCTGCCACCTGCTCCAGCTCGAATTGCTGCAGTGCCGAAGCGACTGCCGCTTCGCCCTGCCGCCCTTCCAATTGATATAGCTTGGCATGCAGCACCAAGTTTTGTCGCACACTCAGCTCTTCATACAGTGAAAACGCCTGCGACATATAACCGACTTGTTTGCGAGTCTGCATATCATTGGCATTCACACTTTTGCCCAATAATTCGGCGCTGCCGGAACTGGAGTCCAATAAGCCGGTCAGCATTTTCATGGTGGTACTTTTACCACAGCCGTTTGAGCCGAGAAAGCCAAAGATTTCACCACGTGCAATACTGAAGCTGACATTATCCACCGCAGTGAAATCGCCGAACTTTTTGCTGAGCCCATGCGCTTCAATCGCTGGCGGCGAATCGGGATCCGGCTCAAAGTGCGGTATTTGTGAATCGTCCCACTGTGTTTGTTTGTCTGGTGGCAGCAATTTGATATAGGCTTGCTCCAGATTTTGACAACCGCTCTGCTGCAACACTGTTCGAGTCGGCGCATGCACCAGCAATTTGCCGTCATCCATTGCCAGCAGATAATCAAACTGTTCTGCTTCATCGATATAAGCAGTTGCCACCAACACCGTCATTCCCTCAATCTCAGCACGCAAATCTGCAACCAATTGCCAAAATTGACGGCGTGACAGCGGATCCACACCAGTGGTCGGTTCGTCTAAGATTAGCAATTCTGGATTATGCACCAAAGCGCAACACAAGCTGAGTTTTTGTTTCATGCCACCGGATAATTTTCCGGCAGCACGATCGGCGAACGGTGTCAGCCCGGTAGCATCTAACAAACGCTGAATCCGTTGCTTACGCTGCTGCGAATTTAAGCCGAACAGTCGGGCGTGAAAGTCGATATTTTCGTTAATTGAGAGGGTTGGATAGAGATTTTTGCCCAAACCTTGTGGCATAAAAGCAATTTTGCTGGAGAGTGTTTGACGATCAGATTTATTGGCTTGATCAAGCCCAAGCACTTGCACCGTGCCTTGCTGAATCATTTTGACACCGGCAATCAGCGACAACAACGTCGATTTGCCGACACCGTCTGGTCCGATCAACCCTGCTGTCACGCCTTGTGGCAAGGTTAGCGACACATTGTCCAGCGCCACGATTTTATCGTAATGGTGACAAAGTTGTTGCAACGTAAGTGCATTTGCCACTGAAGGTCCTGAATCTGCCTGCCTCACGCTATTCTCCGTCTATATCTTAATATGGCGGTTACTGCGGCAATTTGACTTGCAATTCCGCTGGCCATTGTCCGTTTCGTTCAATTAAAACATAGCCAACACCAGTCATGCCGCCTTTCAAATAGGCACCATATTGTTGTGCAACCACAGTCGGAATCTGTAGTTTGATTTTAAACACCAACTTTTCACGCTCTTCTGCGGTTTCAACATATTTGGGCGTGAATTGCGATTCGGCAGAAATATAGGTAACCGTTGCCGGCCAAACCAGATCCAAGCCATCCAACACAATCCGCGCTTCACTGTTCAATGGGATTTTATTGACCGTTGGTCCCGGAAAAAACAGGTTCATGCTGATATCTTCCAGATTCAGCAGGCTGACCACTTTTCCGCCAGCAGGAATCACATTGCCGACTTCCGCCAATTTATATTCCACTCGTCCGGCTTGTGGCGCCCGCACTGCCATATCCTGATCCACCGAATCGGCTTGCGTCACCTGTGCACGAGCTTGTTGCACCGCTGCTTGCGCTTCGCCTTTTGCCGCTTGTGCCGCTTGTAATGCCGCTATTGCAGCAGCACGCTGCGCTTGGCGTTTTTCCAATTCTGAACTGGAAATCAAATTATCACGTCGCATTTTTTGTGCATTGGCTAAATCCATTTCTGCCACGTTCAGCTGTTGCTGTTGAGCTTCGATCTGCGCTTGCGCCCTCTGAACCGCTAGCTCGGCTTGCCGTTGTTGCGCCTGTGCTGCCGCCACTTGCGATTGCGCTATTGTGGAAGACAACTCCGCCAGCAACGCACCTTTTTCAACCTGCTGTCCCTCTTCAACCACAATTGACTCAACCCGACCCGCATATAAACTGGCAACGTCCATCCTTGCCAGTTCCAAGCGCCCGTTAACCGAAACCATACCACTATCGTCTTGCGCTTGCTGCTGCTTAACAAACCAATACGCTGCTGCGCCCAAAAGTGCGGTCAACACGATCAAGAGAATTATTATTTTTTTCATCACAGTACCCCATATTGCAATCACGTTTTTGCGAGTAGTACAGAATATGAGACAAATAGTAACTAGCGTTACTAAGTTGTTCAAAACTTACTTTAACAAATAACTAGCCGTGATAGCAAGGCAAAGCGCCGATCAAAAGTGCGGTAATTTAGCGAGAATGATAATAAAGTGAGGAAATTTGGGTGGACTCCCTCTCAGCTGAATCTCGGCACACGGAAATTTGACTTGGGCTGCTTTCTTCCGAATCTGACCCGGTGAACCAAATACCATTGCGAGGAACCAAGAGGGAATCCATTGGATTGGCGGTGAAACCGTCAAGTGCGGTGCATTGTCCTATAATTAGCGTTGCAATGCAAGTTTAAGCGCAGCAGTTTAGGGGGAAAGCTGCTTATTTATCATGCACTCAGTTGTTTTTTGCCGATGATTTTGCTATAACTTTTTACCATCTAATTCAAAGCAAGAGGTATCGCGATGTCAAATGTTCTCAACCAACTGATTGATTTACTCACCCTTGAAACCATTGACGATCACTATTTTCGGGGGCAAAGCGTCGATCTCGGCTTGCGCCAAGTGTTCGGCGGGCAAGTAATCGCACAAGCTCTTGCCGCCGGCATTAATGTTGCTCCAACAGATCGGCTCCTACACTCATGCCATGCTTATTTTTTACGCGGCGGTGATGCGCAGCACCCGATCTTATACGATGTGGAGACCCTACGCGAAGGACGCAGCTTTACCGCACTTCGAATTAAAGCGATTCAACACAATGAGCCGATTTGCCATGTTACGGCTTCTTTTCAACGCGCCGAACCCGGTTTTGATCACCAAAGCCCAATGCCGGAAGTTGAAGCGCCCGATCAACTGATCAACGAACTGGAAGCGGTACGTGCCGTTGCGCAATATTTACCACCGTCAATCAAAGAGACGCTGATTGCCGACCGTCCATTTGATGTGCGGGCAAAATATTTGAATAATCCGTTCCAAGGGCGTGAGTTTCCGGCGCAGCAATATGCCTGGTTTAAAGCGAACGGGAAGGTGCCGGAAGATTTAAAAATCAATCAATGTCTGTTGGCCTATTTTTCCGATTTCCATTGTTTGCTGACCGCACTTCACCCACACAAAAAAGGCTTTTTGGAAAAAGGCATGAAAGTCGCCACCATCGACCATGCGATTTGGTTTCACCGTCCATTTGACTTGAATCACTGGTTGCTGCATGCGGTGGAAAGTAATAATGCCTATGCGGCACGCGGTTTGGCACGAGGACAGATTTTTGATCAAGACGGGAAGCTGATTGCCACCACTCAGCAAGAGGGGCTGATTCGTTTTACTGCTGATTAAAGGAAGATAAAAGTGCGGTGACAAAATAAAAAGAGAAGTCGAGTTGGTCGATAAGCCGGGTTCTGTCGTGGACAATCATTCCTCTAGGCGTTGGTTTGCACCAACGCTCAAGCAACCTACCCGAACTCTGAGCGGGCACACCCATTGAGTTCCTATTTGGTCTTGCTACGAGTGGAGTTTACCCTGCAACGAACCGTTACCGGTCGCCCGGTGCGCTCTTACCGCACCCTTTCACCCTTACCTGTGCTTCAAAAAAGCCATCGGCGGTTTGCTCTCTGTTGCACTTGTCGTAGGCTCACGCCTCCCGGACGTTATCCGGCACTCTGCCCTATGTAGCCCGGACTTTCCTCTCGTCTACTTGTCCTCTAGGTTATTTTGCGACTGTGACGCCGCAACAACGGTTGAGAGCTTCAATAAACCAGCGATTGCCTGACCAACTCGGCGCGCAGTATACCCAAATTTTACCGCCGAAGATAGCCTTTTACACCGGACTTGCTAAATTATGCTGTTCGGATAGAATGAGCCCATCATGCTAATAACCCTCTCCACATAAGGTTTTTATGAACTATATTCAGATTGGACAAGAAACATTATCGATTGCAGAACATGCTCTTAACCGTCTCAGCTTACGCTTGGACAATCAATTTTCACAAGTAGTCGAGGCGATTTTGCAATGTCAAGGGCGTTTAGTGGTGGCTGGTATCGGCAAATCCGGTTTAATCGGTAAAAAAATGGTGGCAACCTTTGCTTCCACCGGCACGCCGAGTTTTTTTCTGCACCCGACCGAAGCTTTTCACGGCGATCTCGGTATGTTGAAGCCAATCGACATTGTGATTTTAATTTCCTACAGTGGCGAAACCGATGATGTCAATAAATTGATTCCCAGCCTGAAAAATTTCGGCAACCGGATTATTGCCATGACCGGCAATCCTGAATCCACTTTGGCAAAACACGCTGACTATATTTTGGATATTGCAGTTGAGCGCGAAGCCTGTCCGAACAATCTAGCACCGACGACTTCGGCACTGGTGACCTTAGCACTGGGCGATGCGATTGCGATTGCACTAATCAAAGCCCGCGATTTCCAACCGATGGATTTCGCTCGTTTTCATCCGGGCGGCAGTTTAGGGCGCCGATTACTCAGCCGAGTGCGTGATATGATGCAAACTAGCTTGCCGATAGTCAGCCCAGAAACCGCTTTTGCCGACTGTGTCGCCAAAATGACCGAGGGCCGCATGGGAATTGCAATCGTGATGCAAGACGAAAATTTGAAAGGCATCATTACCGATGGTGATATCCGTCGTGCATTTACCGCCAAAGGGATCAAATGTGTTCGCCTACAAGCCAAAGATATCATGTCGTCTAATCCAAAAACAATCCAAGCCGACGCTTATCTAAATCAAGCAGAAGAGTATATGCGGCAACATAAAATTCATTCGCTGATCGTGTTGGAGCAACAGAAAGTGGTCGGGTTGTTTGAATTCTCTCACTAAGCAGGAAAAAGATGAACAAGAAACTTACAAAGATCAAATTAGTGATCACCGATATCGACGGTGTGTTGACCGATGGCAGCTTATATTACGATGCCGATGGCGAGGCTTTGAAATCTTTCCATGTGCGTGACGGCTTGGGCATTCGTATGTTGATCGAATCGGGCATTCAAGTGGCGGTGCTATCAGGGCGTGATTCGGCAATTTTACGCAAACGGATTGCCGATCTAAAAATCGATCTGTTTTTGCTCGGTAAACTAGAAAAAGAGAGCGCCTGTTTTGAATTGATGCAACGAGCCGGTGTCAGCGCCGAACAAACTGCTTATATCGGCGATGACAGCGTCGACTTACCCGCCTTTGCCGTTTGCGGCTTCTCCGCTGCCGTTGCCGATGCACCGGATTACGTTAAACAAGCTGCTGACCGCACTTTAAGCCTTGCCGGCGGCAAAGGGGCTTTTCGCGAACTGTCCGACCTGATTTTAGCAGTGCAGGGCAAAGATGAGATCTATCGCAGCGCACAGGGCTTTCTCGCTGCAGCAAAAAAAATGGCGCAGTAGGGACTGTTGATTACCCCGCTTTAAAATGCGCTAGCCCAAATTGGTACAGCGCGTTTTTTTTATAACCGTAAAGCTCGGCAACAATCGCAGCGGCTTTTTTCAACGGCAGTTCTTGGCTAATCAGCTCTAACGCTTTGATTGCCTCGGTAGAAAATTTACTTTCCTCAACCGCACTTTGCCCTTCGACAATCAGCACCATTTCGCCTTTGGTACGGTTGTCATCTTGTTGTAGCCATATCAATAAATTTTCAATGCTATCGCCGTGAATACTTTCCCAAGTCTTGGTCAGTTCACGTGCCAACACCACATAACGCGTGCTACCCAACACGCTTTGCATATCCTGCAGGCTGTCCAGAATCCGGTGGGTCGATTCATAAAAAATCAAGGTGCGTGGCTCGGCTTTCAGCAATTCGAATTTATCACGCCTAGCTTTGCTTTTCGCCGGTAAAAATCCTTCAAAGCAGAAACGATCCGAAGCGATTCCGGCGGCACAAAGTGCGGTTATTGCGGCACAAGCACCGGGAATCGGCACGACTTTAATCCCAACTTGTCGGCATTGGCGTACTAAATGAAAGCCCGGATCGCTGATCAAGGGCGTTCCGGCATCAGAAATCAATGCAATATTTTCGCCCTGCTGCAATCGTTCGACCAGGCTATTGGCTTTTTGCTGTTCATTATGATCATGCAGCGCCAACAGCGGTTTTTTGATGCCGTAATGGCTCAACAATATCCCACTGTGACGGGTATCTTCCGCTGCAATCCGATCAACTGTCGCTAAAATTGTCAGCGCCCGCTGGCTGATATCCTGCAAATTCCCGATAGGGGTGGCAACGATATATAAAATTCCTGCTTGATTATCCATAAATTATTACGTCTTTGATTGATTTTAGTGTTTGAGATAAGTAAGATCGAGTTTGTTATTCTAACGAATTTGGAGCTGCTATGTCTAAGACTAATCTGCCTAAAGCCAATGTTGTGGCCATTTTGCTACAAAGTTGCAACATTAAATCCCTGTTAATGCCGTTTTTGATGGTGCTATTCCTTGCCGCTTGCGGTACTGATATTTTTTCCGGTTCCGGTGGTAGTCTGCTGCAACGTGACGCCAATGCCAGCTCTGAGTTTTACTTAAACCGCGCGGAACAAGCCACCAATAATACTGAAAAGACCAACTATCAGCTCTTGGCAGCACGGGTTCTGTTGACTGAAAACAAAATGAGTCAAGCGGAAAGTTTGCTCGCTTCTTTGCAAAAATTGGATAAAGAGCAAACATTGGATAAAAATTTGCTTATGGCACAAATTTATGCCAACAAACGCGCCAACAACAATGCCAACACAACCTTACAAACGATTCCTCTCAATCAGCTGAGCAATTCACAAAAAGCACGCTACTATATCACCCAAGCTAAAATTGCCGACAATCAAAACAATTTGACCGATGCGTTACGATCGCTAGTGCTCGCCGACCAGGTGATCAGCGACACCGAACGCAAACAGCAAAATATCAATAATATCTGGAAATTGCTGCGTGCTGGCAACGCCACTACCCTGCGCAATATTGCGCCGGAAAGCGGTGATATTGCCTTGAACGGCTGGCTATCGTTGATTAATGCTTATAACAGCAATATTGCCCAACCGGAAAATCTGCGTAATGCAATTCAAAGCTGGCGCAGTGCTTACCCGAACCACAGCGCTGCCTACTTGCTGCCGACTGAAATTCAGGATGCGCTGAATTATCAACAAGTAAGCTTAAGCAATATCGCTCTGTTACTGCCGACCAGTGGCAACGCTCAATTGATCGGTAACACGATTAAAAAAGGCTTTGATGATGCGCGTGGACAAAGTGCGGTGACAATCACCACTTACGACACCATGACTACCCCTATGGCTGATATTATCGCCCAAGCAAAAGCCAACGGAATACAAGCCATTGTCGGGCCTTTGATCAAAAATCAGGTTGATAACCTGCTGGCAGGTGACACCAGCGGCTTGCAAGTTTTGGCGCTCAATTCTACCGCCAATGCACAGCCTATCGCCAACGTCTGCTATTACGGACTGTCGCCTGAAGCGGAAGCCCGTTCAGCAGCTGACCGTATCTGGAATGACGGTATCCGTAATCCGTTGGTGATTGTGCCACAAAATGATTTGGGACAACGCACCGCGTCTGCATTCAACTTGCGTTGGCAGCAACTTGCGGCAACTGATGCTTCAACTCAGTTCTATCATTCAGCTAATGATATTTTAGCGGCATTGCAAAGCGGCTTAGGCAATTCACAAAGTGAACAGCGCAGTGAAACTATTGCAGCAATTACCGGCGCTAATGTACAAACCAATAGTTACACCCGTGAAGATATTCAAGCGTTGTATATTGTTGCCGACAGCAACGATTTGCTCGATATTAAAAATATGATCAATAATTCTGCCTATGGTCGCAATTTGAAACTATATGCGACTTCACGTAGTAATTCGCCAAATAATGGTCCTGATTACCGTCTGACAATGGAAGGATTGAAATTCAGTGAAATTCCTTTCCTGAGCGATACACAAAACAGCCAATATAACCAAGTCGCCAATACGTTGGGTGGCGATTATTCGCTGATCCGTTTATATGCAATGGGCTCAGATGCTTGGTTATTAATTAATAAATTCAATGAATTACGCCAAATTCCAGGATATACGATTAATGGTTTAACCGGCAAGTTAAGTGCTGGTAACGGCTGTAATATTGATCGTGATATGGCGTGGCTTGAATACCAAGGCGGAGTGATTCGCATATTAAATTAATTGCAACCATTCAAAATATGCTGAGTGGCAATAAACCGGTTAGAAAAAGTGCGGTATCCAATACCCGACAGCAAGGGGCGCGATTTGAACATCAGGCGCGCCGCTTTTTGCAGCAACAAGGATTGAAGTTTATCGCCGCTAATCAATTCTTCTCCTGTGGTGAATTAGATTTAATTATGCAGGACGGAGACTTTATGGTTTTTGTCGAAGTGCGTCAACGCAGTGATAGCCGCTTTGGTGATGCTTGGGAAAGTATTTCTGCCCAAAAACAACAGCGTTGGATTAAGGCAGCTGAGACCTGGTTGAACCAACAACATAAAAGTTTGGAAACCTGCGCCTGCCGCTTTGATTTGATCACTTTTGATCAACATAAAGATCAACCCGAACCGCACCTTCATTGGTTTAAACATTTTATTGAATTTAATCATTAACAACCGATATGAATGATAACAATTTATTAGACAAAGTTAAAAACACTTTCACCGAAAGCATTCAAACCCAAATTTCAGCAACCGAAAGCCTGTCAGAGAGTATCGTGCAAGCCTCTGAAATGCTGGTCGGCTGCTTGCTTGACGGGCATAAAATCATTGTCTGCGGCAATGGGCGCTCAAATGCCAATGCACAATTTCTGGTAACCAATTTGCTGCACCGCTACCACTTAGAACGCCCCAGCTTACCGGCAATATTAATCGGTTTAGACGGCGCCCTCGGTGCCTCAATTATAGCCGACAACAATCCGGCACAAATCTTCTTGCGCCAATTTGAATGTGTCGCACAACCCGGTGATGTACTGATTCTGCTTTCGCCACAAGGTCGTGAAGAGGCGGTATTGAATTTGATTCATGCCGCTAACAGCAAAGAGCTGCCGATTATCACGCTGACAGGCAGACAAAATGACCATATCCGCGGTGCTTTGGGTGAAGATGACTTAGATATTTCAATTCCGGCGCAAAAAGAAGCTAGAATTATTGAAAATCACCTACTTGTGATCAATATTTTATGTGACTTGATTGAACATCGCCTGTTTTCCCATTAATATGAAACACCAAATTCAGATAAACTCTAATTTCAGGAGCGTCTATGTTACGTACTATGCCATGCACGACAACCGCCTCAAAACTTATTAAACTCAGTTTTCTTTTGCTTGCTACCTTAGGTCTGCAAGCTTGTATCACCACCGCCGTGGTCGGCACGGCTGCCGTTGCCACCAAAGTCGCAACCGATCCACGCACTGCGGGTACCCAAATTGATGATGAAACCCTGGAGGTTCGAGTCTCTTCCGCTTTAAACAAAGATCCTGAAATTAAAGAAGATGCCCGTATCAATATTATCTCTTATAACACTAAAGTACTATTAATCGGACAAGTACCAAATGAATCCCTGCGCGAGACAGCTAAAAATCTTGCCAGCGGGGTCAATGGGGTAACAGATATCTATAATGAGATTCGTGTTGGTGAAAAAATCGGCTTTAGACAAATCAGCACCGACAGTTGGATCACCACTAGAATCAAATCCAAACTGTTGCTGAACTCTGCGGTTAAATCTACTGATGTGAAAGTGATCACCGAAAACGGCGAAGTATTCCTGATGGGAAATGTGACTCAGGCGCAAGCCAATGCCGCCGCTGAAGATGCTCGCTATGTCGGCGGAGTAACCAAAGTCATCAAGGTATTCTCTTATATTAATTAATCAAGAATCCTCAATGGGATTCTGACCAGCAAGGATATCGTTTTGCAAGTAATCAAACAGTACGCCTTAAATCAGTTTGCGGCTGCCGACTATAAAAAAATCAGCAGCACGTTGTTACTCTGCGCTGTGTTAAGCGCCTGTAGCGTCAGTGAACCGGAAAAAACTATCGTTTATGTCGATCAACACTCACAGCTTTGGCAGCAGCAACTGCAATATTTAAATCAGATCAAAACCTACCGTAGCAGCGGTCAACTGGGCTATATTAGCCCAGAAGAGCGGTTTTCCACCCGTTTCGACTGGCAATTTGTGGACGATCAGCACTATCAACTGCACCTCTCTTCCGCCTTGAGCGCTACTACTATGACTTTTCGCATGACCCCACAAGGCTTGGTGGTCACGGATAATAAAGGTAACCGACGCTCAGCAGATAATCCACAAGCGCTGCTGCAAGAGATAGTCGGCATGGAATTTCCAATCGAACTGTTCAGCTACTGGCTAAAAGGTCAACCACAAGGCAGCAACCAGTATAAAGTCGGGCAAGATTATGTGTTGGCAGAGTTAAATTACACGATCAACGGACAACAATGGCAGGCAAAATATACCGATTACTACTTGCAGCAACAACCGCCGTTACCGAAAGATATTCTGATTTCCGCTGAACGACAACAATTGAAAATTCGGGTTGACGAGTGGAAATTTTAAGTCGGATGGATCAATCTTATCACTTCAACAGCGCAGCTCTAAGTGAAAATGCGCTACAACGGCGTTATCCTTGTCCAGCTAAACTCAATTTGTTTTTATACATTAATCGCCAACGTAGCGACGGGTACCATGAGCTGCAAACCCTATTTCAATTTCTGGATTACGGCGACTGGCTCACAGTTCATGTAAGAAACGATACACAAATTAATCTCACACCGCACTTGGAGGGTGTTTCTCCCGAACACAACTTGGTTTACCGTGCCGCAAAGCTACTGCAACAACATAGCGGCTGCCAGTTAGGTGCTGATCTGTATTTAGATAAAGTATTACCGATGGGCGGCGGTGTCGGCGGCGGTTCATCGAATGCGGCAACCGCACTTATGGTACTGAACCAACTTTGGCAGCTCAATCTGGATTTGGATAGCTTAGCAAAGCTGGGACTCACTCTCGGTGCTGATGTTCCGATTTTTATTTATGGCAATGCCGCTTTTGCTGAAGGGGTTGGCGAAGAATTAACGGCTTGTTATCCCGAAGAAAAATGGTATTTAGTGGCTAAACCCAATGTCAGTATCGCTACCGCCGAAATTTTTGGCGATCCCACACTGCCACGCCATACCCCTAAAAAATCGCTAACGACACTATTAAAACAAGAATTTTCCAATGATTGTGAAAAAATTGTCAGGGATCACTATCCTGAGGTTGAACATTTGCTAAACTGGTTGCTACAATATGCACCTGCACGGCTAACAGGAACCGGCGCCTGTGTTTTCGCCGAATTTGACAATAAAATAGCCGCACAACAAGTATGTGAACAATTACCCAATACTATAAATGCTTTTGTTGCACGAGGAATGAACCGCTCCCCGCTGCATATTTTGCTCGGAAAAACCAGATAAAGTCTGATATAACGCACTAACGAGATAAGATTTTACAGTAAATTTCACAGATTGCAGCGCAATCATAATTTTCAATATCCAACTTGGGGTTAAAACATGCCTGACATGAAGCTTTTTGCCGGAAACGCCACACCGGCTTTGGCCAAAAAAATTTCCGAACGCCTATATACTTCTCTCGGTAAAGCGACCGTCGGTCGTTTCAGCGACGGTGAAATCAACGTTCAGATCAATGAAAATGTACGGGGAAGTGATGTATTTATCATTCAGTCCACCTGTGCGCCAACCAATGACAACCTAATGGAATTGATTGTAATGGTTGATGCCTTACGACGCGCCTCTGCTGGTCGTATCACAGCGGTTATTCCTTATTTCGGTTATGCTCGCCAAGATCGCCGCGTCCGCTCTGCCCGTGTGCCGATCACGGCCAAAGTGGTTGCCGACTTTCTTTCCAGCGTCGGAATTGACCGCGTGCTAACCTGCGACTTGCACGCCGAACAGATTCAAGGCTTCTTCGATGTACCAGTTGATAACGTTTTCGGCTCACCAGTTTTAATCAACGATATCGTCAAAAAAACCGACTTGACCAATCCAATCGTAGTTTCACCAGATATCGGTGGCGTTGTGCGTGCCAGAGCGGTTGCCAAATTGTTGAATGACACCGATATGGCGATTATCGACAAACGCCGCCCACGCGCCAATGTATCGCAAGTCATGCACATCATCGGTGAAGTGGCTGGTCGGGATTGTATTCTGGTTGATGACATGATCGATACCGGCGGCACGTTATGCAAAGCTGCCGATGCACTGAAAGAGCGCGGTGCGCGCCGTGTTTATGCCTACGCAACTCACCCGATTTTCTCCGGCAATGCAGCACAAAATATTGCCAGCGGCGCAATCGATGAGATCGTCGTCACCGACACCATCCCACTTGCCCCTGAAATCGAAGCATTGAACAAAGTGCGGATCTTAACCCTGTCCGGTATGTTGGCAGAAGCTATCCGCCGAATCAACAATGAAGAGTCTATTTCAGCCATGTTTGACTAAATTACTTTATTTCGACAAATAACTGCGCCGTAAAAGTGGAAAACTTCAACCATAGCGGCGCAGTTTTTTTACGGATAAATATTGGGGCATAGTAGACAAAAAATGCGGGATAGTGTGGAAAGAGTTGGTGCCCCCAACAGGACTTGAACCTGTGACCAATCGATTATGAGTCGACTGCTCTGACCGACTGAGCTATGGGGGCAAAATGCGGTATGGATAAAGAGCTGAGATTATAGAGGAATCGTTAGGCTAAGTCTAGATACTCAACATTGGTTGACTAAAAAACAAGCTTGATTCACCAACAAAAAAGTGCGGTCGACGTAAACTTTTCAACCGCACTTTTATCAATTTAAATAAATTGTTGTCGTTATTCGTCCAAAAAGCTCTTCAGGTTTTCTGAGCGACTTGGGTGGCGTAATTTACGCAGTGCTTTGGCTTCGATTTGACGAATTCGTTCACGGGTTACATCAAATTGTTTACCCACCTCTTCCAAGGTATGATCGGTATTCATATCGATCCCGAAACGCATCCGCAACACTTTGGCTTCACGCGGGGTTAGCCCATCTAACACTTCTTGCGTCGCCATTTTCAGGCTTTCGGCAGTAGCGGAATCCAACGGTAGCTCCAAGGTGCTGTCTTCGATAAAATCACCTAAATGCGAATCGTCGTCGTCACCAATTGGCGTTTCCATCGAAATCGGTTCTTTGGCGATTTTCAGCACTTTACGGATTTTATCTTCCGGCATATTCATCCGTTCCGCCAACTCTTCTGGTGTGGCATCACGCCCCATTTCCTGCAGCATTTGACGCGAAATACGATTTAATTTATTAATGGTTTCAATCATATGCACCGGAATCCGGATAGTACGCGCCTGATCAGCAATCGAACGAGTGATCGCCTGACGGATCCACCAAGTTGCATAAGTGGAGAATTTGTAACCGCGACGATATTCAAATTTATCCACCGCTTTCATCAAGCCGATATTGCCTTCTTGAATCAGATCCAAGAATTGTAAACCACGATTAGTATATTTTTTGGCGATCGAAATCACCAAACGCAAGTTTGCTTCCACCATCTCTTTTTTGGCACGACGCGCCTTCAGTTCGCCTTGCGAAATCCGTTCACCGATTTCACGAATTTGTGCAACCGATAAGCTACTGTCTTTTTCAATCACTTCAAACTTACTAATAATGGTACGAATTTCAGGCTCGTAGCTTTGTAATTTTTCCGACCATGGTTTGCCCGCATTTAACGCTTTAACTAACCAAGTATCGCTAGTCTCATGCCCAATAAAGCCTTTTGGAAAGTAACTGCTCGGCACTTTGCTGTATTCATTGACCAAGCGACGCAACAACCGCTCTTCGGTACGGATACGCTTCAACATACCGCGCATCAACAGCACCAAACTATCAAATTGTTTCGGCACTAAGCGGAATTGTTGGAATACATCGGAAAGCACCGCAATATGCTCTTTGGCTTTTTTACTGGTGCGCCCATGTTTTCTGATCACTTCCAAGGTTACGCTATACTGCTCTTTCAACTCTGTAAATTTTTGACGGGCAAATTCCGGATCAATACTATTATCAGAATCATCGCTATCTGCTGAATTTCCGTCTTCACTCTCTTCTTCTTCATCATCCAGATCTGCAGCAGTGGTTTCACTTTCGCCGTCTTCCTCATCAAAATTTTCTGACAGTTCCACCGCCTCTTCGGTCACAATATCATTCAAATCTACAAAACCGGTGATGAGATCGGTCAAACGAATAGTACCGGCTTCAACTTGATCATACTGCTCCAGTAATGAGGTGATCGCTTCCGGATATTCGGCGACCGCACTTTGTACTTCGTTGATCCCTTCTTCAATGCGTTTGGCAATATCAATTTCGCCTTCACGGGTCAACAACTCTACGCTGCCCATTTCACGCATATACATCCGCACTGGATCAGTGGTGCGACCTAATTCAGCCTCTACACTCGACAATACTTGTGTGGCTTCTTCTACCGCATCTTCATCGGCGATATTTTCATTCAACATCAAGTCATCAGCATCCGGCGCTGTTTCCAGCACTTGGATTCCCATGTCGTTGATCATTTGAATAATATCTTCAATCTGCTCGGCATCCACCAACTCTTCTGGCAGGTGATCGTTCACCTCAGCAAAAGTTAAATAGCCTTGCTCTTTTCCTTGGGCAATCAGCAGTTTTAATTGAGATTTAGAGGTTTGCTCCATAAATTTGATATCCGCACTTATTGATAATTGAGGTTAAAAGGCAAATTACAGCTGTGGATTATACCATAGCTGCCGATTCCAACCCAACGGATTCTTACCGAATGGATTTATTTGCCTGTAATAATTCCGCTAACTCTTTCTTCTCTTCCAAACTCAAGCGTTGATTTCGATCTTTGGCGATTAGCAATTCCATTCGTTTTTCAATTAATCGGTTATACAGATAATCTAAATTATCCATAAACGTCTTTTCCACGTTGTCATCGTCGATAAGATGGTCCCAAACCGCCAACATTTCAAGGGGCTTCTCGTTTTCTTTTCCGCGCCAATGCTCCAGAATCTGCCCTGTGGTCAAGCCGACTCGGCTTTGACACAAGGCTGCCAGACTATAAAACAACTGAAAGCCGGGATCGTCCAAATCGCGCAACGGCTCAATATCTGGAATGGCTTCCACCAAACGTGGATTTTGCAGCAGTAACGCAATCAGCAGTCGCATTGGAGTTTGTTTAATTTTAGGCTGTGCCGTAACCGCACTTTCGCTAGATTGTGTGGTCTCGGCAATCAGTTTTTGCAGCTGGTTCGGATCAAGAATCCCCAGTTTGCTGCCCAAAATTTCCACCAAATAGGTGCGCAACAACTTGCCCGGAATTTTTTGAATCAACGGCTCACTGAGTGCCGCTAATTTTGCCTTGCCTTCTTTGCTGCTTAAATCCACTTGTTGCAGCAACTGCTCAAATAGAAATTCATTCAGGTTTTTAGCTTGTGCCACAAATGCTAAAAATGCCGTTTTACCCACTTGGCGAATATGAGAGTCCGGATCTTCGCCATCAGGCAAAAAAACAAATTTTAGTTGCCTTCCATCGTGTAAGTGCGGTAACGCATTTTCCAAAGCACGCCATGCCGCATCTCGCCCGGCACGATCGCCATCGTAGCAGCAAATAATCTGTTCACAGCTGCGAAACAGTTGTTGAATCTGTTCTGAAGTGGTGGCGGTGCCCAATGCAGCAACGGCATTATTTACGCCAAATTGCGCCAAGGCAACCACATCCATGTAGCCTTCAACCACCAGCAAGAAATCGGGTTCAGCATTGTCTTGCAGCGCTTCGTACAATCCGTACAGTTCATTGCCTTTGTGGTAGATTGCGGTTTCCGGTGAATTTAAATACTTCGGCTTTTCATCGCCCAGCACCCGACCACCAAACGCAATCACTCGTCCTCGCCGATCACGAATCGGGAACATCAACCGGTGCCGAAACCGATCATAAATATTACCACGATCATTTTTCGACACCATACCGCTGTCCAGCAACTGCTGCTGCATTTCTCGGCTTTGCCCGAAACGTTGCAGCACACTGTCCATGCGATTCGGCACAAAGCCGATTTGATAGCGCGTAATCACTTCCGGCGATAAACCGCGCTTTGCCACATAGGTCTGTGCCGGAATATCATTTGTCAGATTTTGTTGATAAAAATTGGCAATATCTTGCATCAATTGATGCAAATCGCGCTTACTTTGATAACTTAAACTCGCCCCTTTTTCTGAATCAAATTTTCGTTGCTCGCGTGGCACATCCAAGCCGTGCATTGCCGCCAACTCTTCCACAGCTTCCACAAATTCCAGTTTGTCATACTCCATTAAAAACCCAATCGCATTGCCATGCGCACCACAACCGAAGCAATGATAGAACTGTTTATTTTGACTGACAGTAAAAGAGGGGGTTTTCTCGTGATGAAAAGGACAGCAAGCCTGGTAATCACGACCGGCTTTTTTCAATTTGACGCGTCCATTAATCAATTCGACAATGTCAGTGCGCGCCAAGAGATCATCGATAAATGTTCTTGGAATAGGACCTTTCATCAGTGCAATTGCTCCGCTTCAGGTTATTTTAAATGACGCAATAAAAAGAGAAAATTTTATATAATAAAACCGTGAAGCACTGGGCATCACGGTTTTATTGAATTCTAACAGTTTACCGCCAAAACGGTAGTGCTGTTTAAATTAATATAAACGGGTATGACGGGCGTTTTCACGAGCCAATTTTTTTGCATGGCGTTTTTGTGCGGACGCTTTTTCACGTTTACGAATAGTAGTTGGTTTTTCGTAGAACTCACGGCTGCGAACTTCGGCTAAGATACCGGCTTTTTCGCATGAACGTTTGAAACGACGTAATGCTACGTCAAAGGATTCGTTTTCACGTACTTTAATTACAGGCATGTGCCATTCACCTCAAAGGAACTTTGTTATTTTAACTTAATTGCCGCACTTAAGACGACAGGACGATATAAAGGTTTGCAATTCTAATGCAAAACATAGCCTAAAGTCAAAGCAAAGTTTAGAGTCTGTTGATCTTTGTTTATAATTTGAGCTATAG
>NZ_VDHF01000039.1:0-23139 GCF_006228025.1 Testudinibacter crocodili | reverse complement strand
TACAGGATGATAAAAATAATAAAGCCCCTGCAACGCATTTTGAATTGGGCGCATACACCGAAGAACAATATCAGCAACGGGCATCAAAAAAAGAGCAATTTGTCGATGACCTAGTGATGAAATATCACAGTAAAGCAGGTGAATTAGAGAATAAAACGACATTGGATGGCAAGATTAACGTCAAAATATCAGCCCCACAGGGATTTAGCGTAACAGCAAATGCGTCAGCAAATACATCAGGTGTTACCAAAAGTGCGTTAGAAATCTTAACCCAAACCGGCTATACCGGGCGTCAACTTAATGGGGGCAACTGATGAAAATCACAGGTAAGGGGTCTTTCCGTGGTGTGGCATTCTTAATTGAAGATGAGCAAGGCATTAACGGTGGTCGACGCTTGGTAAAACACGAATATCCGTTGCGCGAAGAGGGATTGACCGAAGATTTGGGTAAGCGGTTACGTGCGTATTATGTGCGCTGTTTGGTGGTGGGTGATGACCATATTGAGCAAGCGGAACGCCTGATTAAAGCGTTAGAAAAATCGGGTAAAGGCGTGTTGAAGCACCCGTATTTTGGCGAAGTTGATGTCTTGCTGGAAGATTACAAAGCGACGCACTCAACCGCGCATCAACGTGTGACCCGATTTGATATTACCTTTGTTCCGGCGTTTGAAGAAAATGCACCTGAAGTTGCGACTGATACCCTTTTTTCAGCTTTATCCGGTTACACGGATGCGCTCAATGCATTGTCGAACGAATTTGCGGAATTACTAGAAACTGTGTCTGATGTACTGGCATTTGTTAGTGATAATCCGATATTGGATTTGGTTGATGCGGTTATCAACTTTGTCGAATCAATTTTTGAAGGTGTAAGAAGTGTTGTCGGCATGTTTGGTGATGCTAAAGATAAGTTAACGTCATTTAAAAATCGAATTGATGTATTGGTGTTGTCACCGTCAATGTTGGCGGCTGAATTGCAGAATATTATTCGGTTAAATATGGGTATTAATTTAAATAGCACTTTAACAACAACAGTATCAAGCAGCCCTAGGGCAACTTTATCCAGTATCGCATCACTGAGAGACGGCATAATACAATATAAGCAAAATAAAAATGAAGTGCATCAGGCCGATATAACAAGGCTTAACGCTAGGTTAAATAATTTAAATATTGCGAAGGTGAAAACCTTAAAAAATGAGGTCGCAGGCAGTGTTGATGCTGGAACAAAACAAATGAAGGTATTAAATGAGTTGGTCTCGCAATATAGCTCGATAACAATGCAGTCATCAGTGATAACGCAAATCACGCTCAAATCATTGTTAACGGCCAAGGTTGAGTGTGTGTTGGCGCGGTATGTATTAAGTGTAGCGATTATTGAGCAGGCTCGCATTATTGTAAATGCCGTCACCACATCAGTCGCTCAGAAAAAAACATCGGAAAATATGGAAATATCGATTGTGGAATCAAAAAGTGATATTACGCATTTTGCGACACAATTTGATGATAACTTAGAAAATATTATGTTGGATGCAGCCGATGCCGGACAGCTGTCAGGTTATACGGCGTTGGCAGATTATCGCAGTGCCGTATTTGAGGATTTACGCGCCCGTAGTGAGCGGTTGCCAAACACCACAACTGTTACGCTGAAAGATACATTCCCTGCGTTGGTGATCGAGCATCAATACACTGGCAATGCAACAACATGGAAACGGTTAGCGTTGCGCAATGGGATTAAACATCCTCTCTTTTGCTTGGGCGGAACAGAAATAGAGGTGTTGCAATGACTGAGAGAGATCTATCGCTAGTTGACGATCGCTTGTTAGCGCATTATCCGGAAGATTTGGCATTAGCGCAGAAGCAGCGTGCAGCGAAGCAACAATTGGCAACCCAAGCGCAGGGAAATGAGCAACAAGAAAAACTGACTGATACTAAAGTTGAGTTGTTTTTAAACGGTAAAATTTTTAGCGGCTGGAAAACGCTGTCGGTTTTCCGTTCGCTGGAAGCGATGAGTGGCCAGTTTGATCTGGGGATTGCAGTACGACCCGAAGATGATGTTTCGGTGTTGAAAGCCGGCTCATCATTAATTTTAAAAATGGGCGGACAAACGGTGATCACCGGCTATCTTGACGAACTGCGTCAGCGTATTGAGGGCGAAAATAAAGAAGTTGCCGTCAGCGGTCGCGATAAAACCGCCGATTTAGTCGATTGTGCGGTGATCCACTCCAGCTATCAATTTAAGGGACAAACGCTAAAACAAATCGCCGAAACCATTTGCAAGCCGTTTGGCATTAATGTGGTTTGGGTGGCTACGGAAGCCGGTGCAACGGAAGTGATTCCTGTTTGGCAGGTAGAGCCTGGCGAAACGGCATTTGATACCTTGAGTAAAGCAGCAAGACATAAGGGCGTGTTAGTGACCTCTGATGTGGACGGCAATTTGGTGTTCACTGATCCAGGCAAAACTAAGGTGGGTAATCTTATTTTAGGGCAAAATTTGCTGTCACTGGAAGTCACGGATTCGTGGGCGCAGCGGTTTTCACTTTACCGTATTATCGGCGATGCCGAACAAGGCGGGGCGAAAGGTGATAAACAAACCAAAGATGAAAGTGAACTACCCCTAGGAGATTAAAATGAGTGCAAGCGGCTTAAAAGTGGAAGTAAAAGATAGCAAAATTACCCGCTATCGCCCTGTTGTCATTATTGCTGATGACAATATGACGGGGACAACCGGCTATCAGAGAGCGATGTGGGAGATGAGTCGTAACAACGCTGAGGCAAAACGCTCGACGGCGATTGTGCAAGGGTGGTTTAAAGCTGACAGCTCGCTTTGGCTGCCGAATGAGTTAATTGTGCTCGATGCTCCTGCGCTCGGCGTAAATAAAGAAGAGCGGTTGATTGTTGATTGCCGTTATACATTGGACGACAGCGGCACGCGTACGGAAATGACGTTAATGCATCGAGATGCGTTTAATGAACCGCCGGAGGCGTTAAAAGACAGCAGCAAGAAAAAAGCGAAAAAATCCAGCAGCGATAATGTTCCTGAACTCAGTCTCTCGTAAATAAAGGAGTCATAATGCAAGGTTTAAATCGTATTTTAAGCCCGATTAAACGCAATTTGAAATTAATGATTAGCCGTGCGGTGGTGTCGATTGTGACGGATGGGTTGGCACGGCAAAATCTCCAACTGCGGCTACAATCAGATGAAGTGGCAGACGATGTGGAGCGGTTTCAGAATTATGGTTTTAGCTCTTTTCCCAAAGCAGGTGAGGCAATTGTGGTATCAGTGGGCGGCAAGCGTTCGCATTTGGTGGCAATTGTAGTGGACGATAAAGGCGTGCGCCCGACGGCGTTGAAATCAGGTGACACAGTGGTCTATCACGCCGAAGGGCATCAGCTGTTACTCACCGAAAATGGCGAAGCCATCCTAACCTGCAAAAAATTTACCGTCAATGCCGAGCAGTCGGTGTTGTTTGAAACGCCACAGACTCACTTTTCCGGCGATGTTGATATTGTAGGAACATCAACAGCAGCAGATCATATCTCGGGCGGTATCAGCGGTAAAAACCACGACCACGAGAAAGGACCGGGTAAACCAGTGTAGGTGGGAAAATGTCAGATTTAGCACTAACGTGGAAAGATGGTAACGGTGATTTAGTTATCCTCAGTGACGAGTTAGTGCTAGACGATAGTTTAACGACGGCGATAATTATTTCGCTATTTACCGATTTGCGTGTCGGCGGTGAGCGTGGCTGGTGGGGTGACTCGTTTAACGAGGATACTCACCAACAAACCGGCTCTAAACTCTGGACACTTTCGCGCGAAAAACAACTACAATCTGTGTTAGACGACGCACAACGCTACGCAACTGACGCGTTGGCATGGCTGATTACAGATGGCGAAGTCAAAGGCTATCAAGTCTTTGCAACCAATCCCCAAACTTCAGTTCTGCTGTTAACGATTATTGTAACGTTGCTCGATGGGAGCAAAGAACAACGTACGTTTAGCGCAAACTGGAGCATCTAAGTGGCATATCAATCCCCGACGTTATCACAATTAATCAAGCAGGCGGAGCAGCACATTCAGCATCGATTGCCGACAGTGAGGCGCAACAATGTGCTTTCAGTGCTGGCTCGAATCGAAGCCGGATTAAGTGCCGGTGAGCATATGCACCTTGATTGGTTGGCACGGCAGATTATCCCGACTGCCGCCGATGAAGCTTATTTGCTTGAGCATTGTGCTTATCGCGGCATTGCACGTAAAGCAGCAACTGCCGCCGAGGGTATTATCGTTGTCGAGGCGGTCAGCAACAGCGAAATCCCCAAAGATACCGTATTTAAACATACCCTTAGCGGGCTGCATTTTATTGCTACCGCAACAACAGCAGTCCGCATCGGCACAAATGAGATTCATGTGCGATGTGAAATTGAGGGCACACAAGGCAATGTTGAGGCCGAAAGTGCGATCAATTTAACCACTGCCATTTTAGGCGTAAAACCCAATGCGACGGTGAAAGCCCTCAGCGGCGGCACCGATATTGAATCATTGTCATCATTACTTGGTCGCTTAATCTATCGGGTTCAATATCCGCCTGCCGGCGGCTCGGCTTACGATTATGTGCGTTGGGCAAAAGAGGTGTCGGGTGTAACCCGTGCGTGGTGTTTTCCACGCTGGCAAGGGGGCGGCACCGTGGGCGTGGCGTTTGTGATGGATAATCAAGCGACGATTTTACCGACCGCACAACAGATTGATAGCGTTAAGCGGCATATCAGCGGTCATAAAAACCCAATAACGAATCTGTGGGAGGGCATGCCTGCCAATGTCGAGCTGTTTGTGTTTGCGCCCGCGGTCAATCGCTTAAACCTGACGATTCGGCTTGTACCGAATACCCTTGAGCTTAAACAAAAAATTATCACTGCACTTGCGACGCTATTTGCTTCAGTCGAGCCCGGTGGAAAAGTGTATTTATCGCATTTGCGTGCGACGATTTCGAATGTTATCGGCGAAACCGATAACAGCGTGCTTATGCCGACGGCGGACGTGCAGTTGGCTAGCAATCAAATTGTGATGCTGGGAAATATCACATGGCAAGCGTAATGCAAAAACACTATCTTGATGCCGCACTCAAACTGCTGCCGCCTGGTTTGGCGTGGAATCGCACGCCGGACAGTTATTTGGCGCAGTTGTTGGCGTGTCGTTGCGACAGTCTTGAAACCCACAATCAAACCGGGCATCAACTCATCAATGAACGATTACCCAGCAATGCATTTTTGTTGTTAGATGACTGGGAATCCTTTTTCGGATTGCCGGAATGTGGTACGGAAATTTCCACCATTGAATCACGCCGTGCGGCGTTGACCGCTAAAGATAATGAAGTCGGCTCATTTAACAAGCACTATCTACAAGATATCGCTCGAAAAAACGGCTATGAAATTAATATCGTTGCTCATCACCCGCACCACTGCCGCCGAGATTGTGTTTATCCGTTGCATCCGCCTGAAAATGCGTGGCGCGTGTTTATTTACACCACATCAAAAAGCATTCGCAATGCAGCATGCTTGGACGATATTACAAATGAATTAGTTATGATTGAACGGTCAAAAATTGAGTGTTATTTACAGCGTTTTTGCTATTCACATTTAGAAGTGGTTTTTGTTTACGAAGAGGAATAAGTATGTATGCATTAGATAATAGTTCCGGCGTTGCGGTAATGCCTGGTATTAAACCACAGTTGAAATCAGCATTGGAGCCACAATGGTTCACGGAGGGCGGCAACGGTGTCGCGCCGACATATCCCGGTGCAGACTGGTTTAATATTGTACAGGCCGAGTTGCTGAATGTCTTAAAAAAAGCCGGGATAAACCCGGATAAAGCAAATCACGAACAGCTGACTCGCGCGATTCAGAAATTAGGTGGTTATGACTTTTTAATCGGCCTGCCGCTACCGTACCCCAAAACCACCGTGCCAACCGGCTGTTTAGCCATGCGCGGGCAGTCTATCTCACAATCGACCTATCCTGTGCTATACAGCTTATATGGTGGCACGTTGCCGGATTTACGCGGTGAGTTTATCCGCGGTTGGGATAATGGACGGGGTGTTGACCGCGGGCGGACGATTTTGAGTGCGCAAAATAGCACTTCAATCGCTTTATCTCTTGGACGATTCTCACATAATGGATACGATGGTCATGAAATTACAGATCATGACGGAATTAGCGCCACCCATCCAGGCTATGCAAAATTTAAAGCTACAGATAATTCTTACGGCGACGGAATATCTTACGTCAGCATACGCCCTCGTAACATCGCCCTGCAATATATCTGTCTAGCAGGCTAAAGGAGATAAAAAATGACAATCCAATTTGATAATGACGGTTTTGCCCTTGAAGACGGCACAATCACGGTTTATATCGCAGACCAAAACGGCATTTTTAGCCACAGCGATACAGAGTTTGTGAGCATTGGCACAGGCTTAAGCGCAGGGGCATATCTTGACGCACCGCCAGAAGCCAAGCGCGGTTTTGCCATTGTGCGCACCGATAGCGGCTGGGAATATCAACCCGACCACAGGGGCGAAGCGGTGTATTCCACCATTGACCAAACTGCACTTGAGATTTCTGCACTGGGCGATTACCCCGAAAATACGACAACGAAAAAACCCGATTGCGATTGCCACGTCTGGGACGGTGAAAAATGGGTATTAGATAAAACCAAAGCCAACGAACGCAAAACTAAACAACAAGCCAGTATTTGGGAACAAATCAAAGCAAAACGTTATACCGTTACACACGGCGGCGTTTACGTTGATAGCGTTAAAAAATGGTTTCACAGCGATGAACCCAGTCGTATTCAATATTTAAGCATTCAGCAACTTGAATCGATGCCAGAAAATCTGAATTGGAAAACCATGGATAACAGCTTTGTCGTTATGACAAAAGAGCTGCTTAGTACGGTTATCTTACAAATTATTGCGCAAGAGCAAGCGGCTTTTGCAAACGCGGAGAAACATAGACTGGCAATGTTAGCGAGTGATGAGCCGCTTAATTATGACTTTAGTAGTGGTTGGAGTGCGATTTATGAGTGAAATCTATCTGGCATTCTATAAAGGTAAAAAAACAGGGTGGAGACCAAGAAATTTAATTGCACGGTTTTCGGACTGGCTAACGCGCAAGCTAACACGTGGGCAGTATTCGCATTGTGAGATTGCCGTCAAGAAAACACACTTCACAACAGGTCATCACTACGAAACCGAAACGGAATATGAATGCTATTCGGCAAGTATCCGTGATGGCGGCGTGCGTTGCAAACCCATTGATGTCGATTCAGATAAGTGGGATTTAGTGCCGTTGTCGGGCGTTTCAGAAGCTCAAATTCAACGCTATTTTGAATTGACGAAGGGTAAAAAATACGACTGGTGGGGCGCAATCGGTGTGGTTTTCGGCACGGCGCAACGCACGGATAAGTATTTTTGTAGTGAGTGGTGCAGTAATGCGATTAACGGCAAAAATCAGGGTTGGCGTTTTTCGCCGAATGATTTGGCGGCGATTTTTAAATAAATAATAGATAGAAAAAATTAGTAGCGTAGATAAACGAATATTTCTCTATAATGAGTACTTATTATGAACTTTAGGGATTTTATATGACAGTTTTTATTGGCGATAGGCATTTTGAAGTATCATATAGAGATTTTTCTATGATTCTCAAATTAGCAGTTAAAGTATCTAAATTAGGAGCTAATAGACGTTCTACTGGGTTTAGGATGACATTTGCATCTATTTTGTTTACCAAAATATGCGTCATTTCTCTCAGTCTGCAAAAACTAACGACTCAGGATATTCCTAAAAAACATATTGCAGAGCATTGGGATTATGCTTCGTCATTTAGCTTAGCAAGAAATCTGATGGAGTGTTTCCATACATTATTTTATTTGTGTTTTGATGATATATTAGAAGAGGAAAGGATTACACGTAAAAATATTTTTAATCTCCACGATATTAAGGCAAGAGAACAGTTGTTTACTTTGATGACTGCTCTTTCTGATGAAGAAGTCAAGCAAAATAATCATTCTGAATGTTTAGAATATATTATGGAAGAGTTGAAATGTGATACCCATTTTCAAACGTTAGAACCATCTGATAAAAAACAATATATTTCAGGAAAGAAAGCTTTTATGATGAGTCGAGAGGATATTGAAATACGAAGTGGAGGTGATAAAGATACATTTAAAATGTGGTATAAGTTGTTATCAGCAAACACTCATTCATATCCTCTCGGCTTTTTTCACATGATATGGGGTACTAGAGGGACTGGAGTTAGATCGGCTACAGAAGAACAATATACTGCGATGGCTCTAAACATTTCAGAATATTATTTAATTCAAAGTGTCAGGGGAATGGTGAAAATAATTTACCCAGATATTCTTGATAAGCTGAGTCCTAGAGAAAAAAAGCTAGTTGATCTAAACAATCAAATCTAGAACGTAAAACTAATATGAAAATGTAATGTTATTTCATATACAGAAACAAATGACACTTGTATTTATCTCGCTTTTTTATGCGCATTTATCTCGCGCGGCATTATAGTGGATATGGAAAACAGCGATAGGGTAGTTATCTTTTTTCGCTTCTTTTTATTGGCATTTGGGTGTTTTTTAAGCAAAAAAATCCGGTAAGCTGCTTGGTTTACCGGATCAAATAGTCATCAAATAGTGATTAACGTGCGGAACCGAGTGGTATTTCTGCATCCGGTTCGTGCGTAATGCGATTGCGTAGATCACGACGGATCACTTCAATGGTCCAGAACCAGCAAATGTGTCCGATCAGCTCTGAAACATGCTCATACAACGGCCATTCTGATACCGGTGGAGTCAAGCCCAATAATGGGAAAGTAATATAGTGCACGGCAATATTGGCGATTAAACCGGCGGCGATCCCCTGCCATAGTTTCACTCTTGGAAAACGTTCAGCGACGATACAGTAGCTGATGGCGAATACCAATGAAAAAATCATGTGGGTGACACCAATCCAATTGAACGCATGATCGGCAAAGGTGAATGCAGCTTGGGTCGGGTCAATACCTAAGTAGTCACGCAGGAAAACATGTGGCGGATTCAAGAATGCACGCGAGCAAACTTCCAGAGCCTGCGACGGATCTTGGCAGGCGGCAGTGAACAGATCCAACGGACTGCGCGGCGGAAACGGATGCTCGGCGCCCCATTTGACAAATGCTGAAATGATGCCACCGATGATACCGACAAACAGTGCTACGCCATAGCGGCGACGGCTCGGATCGGTTTGTTGAAATAACCATTGAAACATAATATAAAACTCCAAATAAGCTTATAATAAATAAAAACCTGAGCAGATTTACTACTCAGGTTTGGGATTATACTTATTTGCGGTTATAAATTAAACATCAATTTGAGTGATTTTGTGTTAAATGTCGATCCCGTCGAAAAGTGCGGTGCTGAGGTAGCGTTCTGAGGCGGAAGGCAGAATCACCACAACCAGCTTATCGGCAAATTCAGGCTGTTTAGCGATTTTGTCGGCAGCAGCCAATGCTGCACCGGAAGAAATGCCGCCGAGAATGCCTTCTTCTGCCATCAAACGGTGCGCAGTGGCAATCGCTGTTTCGCTATCGACGGTTTCGACACGATCAACCAGTGACAAATCCAGATTTTTCGGGATAAAACCGGCGCCGATGCCTTGAATTTTATGTGGACCCGGTTTCACCTCTTCGCCGTTACGAGTTTGGCTGATCACCGGTGATTCTGTCGGTTCAACCGCAATCGAGGTAATCGCTTTGCCAAAATCGTGTTTAATGGCACGGCTGATGCCGGTTATTGTGCCGCCAGTGCCGACGCCCGCGACGAGCACATCGATTTTGCCGTCGGTGTCGTGCCAGATTTCTGGTCCGGTCGTTTGTTGGTGAATCGCCGGATTTGCCGGGTTTTCAAACTGTTTCAAAATGATATAACGGTTAGGATCGGAAGCGGCAATCTCTTCAGCTTTGGCAATCGCACCTTTCATGCCTTTTGCGCCTTCAGTCAACACCAAATTCACGCCTAAGCCTTTCAACAGACGTTTACGTTCTAAACTCATGGTTTCTGGCATGGTTAAGGTGATTTTATAGCCGCGTGCCGCTGCTACATACGCCAATGCAATGCCGGTGTTACCGCTGGTGGCATCAACAATTTCTTTCCCTTCGGTCAAAATGCCGTCTTTTTCTGCCTGCCACACCATATTGGCACCGATGCGGCATTTGACGCTAAAACTTGGATTGCGTGCTTCGATTTTTGCCAACAGGTTGCCGTTGTTGCCGAAATGTTTTAAACGCACTAACGGGGTATTACCGATGGTTTGTGAGTTATCTGCAAAAATTGTCATTTTAACCTCTTATGATGGAGTTAACGGTAAAAGCGATGGTTAGAGCATAGTCGCTTTTCTCATAAAAAAGTAATGGTTTGTGGTTATACTTTATAACATTCGGTTATTAGTCGATTTTAAAATTATAGGCTTAGTGAGGGTTGCTGACCGCACTTGAGGTCGCTGTTGCAACATCGGTTCCTGCTGCGTTTTTCTCAGCAGCGGCTTCACTTTGCCATGGGCGGTAGTGATCGACCCAAAGTGCGGTTGAGCCGCAAACGGCAACCGGGATAATAATAAAATTTAAAAATGGGATAAAAGTGCAGATTGATACCAAACCGCCGAAAGTTAAATTCAGGCTGCGCTTTTCTGCCAGTTGGTAACGCATTCGCATAAAAGAAATTTTATGATTATCAAACGGATAATCACAATATTGAATCGCTGCCATCCAGGCGCCGTAAAGAAAAAACAGTGGCGGAATAATGGTTTGCCCGACACCCGGCACAAAACTCAGGACAAATAATCCGATAAATTTCGGAAATGAATAGGCAAATTTTTGCCATTCACGGCGCAACATTCGTGGTGTATCTTTGACCAAATCCAGCGCCCCCAGACTTTGATCGTTGTTTTGCCCGGTCAGCAATTTTTCTACTTTTTCTGCCAGAATACCGTTGAACGGCGCCGCGATAAAACCGGCTAATAAATTGAAAATAAAGAAAAAAACGATCAAAATGGTAATAATCGCCAAGCCGTAAACCAAATAGCTGATCCAATCTAGCCATGTCGGAACGAAACTCACGAGCCACTGCGCAAAATTGCCGATTTGTCCCAGCATCAGCCAAAAAATAGCGACCAGCAGCACAATATTGATCAAAATCGGCATCACGACAAAGCGACGCAATCCCGGACGACTGATCAAATGCCAGCCGCGTAAAAAATAGGTCAGCCCTTGTTTGAATTCGGATTGTTCTGCTTGAAACATGGTTTATCGCTCCTGTGTGCGGTTATTGTTACTATTATAGCAGCTATAGCTGCGCTCACTATAAGTGACTGTCAGCGCTAAAGCAAATCTTGATCATCAGCAGGTTTTGTGGATTTAATCATAGCCTTAAACATGTTAAACATAGTTTTTTACGGAAAAAATATGATAAGCTTGCAAAATCAATTTCCGTTAATGGATATTGAAGGTGTTCAAGCGCGTTCATTGGCATTTATCTACTCGGCAACCACTTTATTAAAGTATCGGTTAATGTATAGATTCAATTAAAGAATTAGGTTCAATTAAAGAATAGGTTCATGATGGATTTGCATATTATTTTAATCATTCTAATCGTACTGATTTTGGCTATTCTCGTTGTGCATGGTTTGTGGTCGAGCAGACGTGAGAAATCGCAGCTGTTTAAGGCGGCAAATACTTTTACGTATGATTCCAGAACCGCAGATTCGCTAAATTCACTAAAAGACGAGCCGGATTTGCTGCACCAACCTACCTCAACCGACGGCAGGGGGCAGACAACCGAGTCGCAAGCCAGTGATCGTGCGTGGCGAACGGACGAAACCGCACTTTCACAGACTGAAGCACCGACAAATTCACCTCAACATTCTGCGCAACCAGCGGTTTCGGTGGAGCAGGCGGTCAGTAATATCCGTATCACCTTGCCGGAACAAACGAACACAACCAACCAGACAACGCAGAGTACATTGACTCAAAGTGCGGTTGACCATCACGCCAGCAGTGTGGATTCATTATCTCGCTCGTCATTGTTGAATCGCACGATAGCGGATCTTGAGCAAGAACTTGACAGTGAAGAGGGAATTAATACCTCTTCTGAAGTGTTGCGTGAAGAGCTGGCGCGAGTGACCCAACAGCGAAAAATCAATATAAGCCAAGAGGTGAGCGGCGACCCACGCAATGCTATAAGCCATCAAACTGCTGCGCCCAGCGCAGCGGCGGCAATCATTCGCGCACAACTGAATCCGGAAACAGAGAACCAATCGAGCCAGACATCGCAACCAAGCACCGACTCGACGCCATCTTCTGCTGAAAAAACCGATAGTGCACACAGTAATGAAAAACCAAAAATGATATTGCTATATGTGGTCGCAGCGCAAAATCAAGCGTTTCAGGGCACGCAAGTGGTACAGTCACTGGATAATCTGGGATTTTTGTATGGTCAGCACAGCTTGTATCATCGTCATTTGGATTTAGATGGCAGCTCACCGATCTTGTTTAGTGCGGCGAATATGATGAAACCGGGCATTTTCGATTTGGACAGCATTGCTGATTTGCGCACCGCCGGTTTGGTATTGTTTATGCACTTGCCGTCGCACGGCAGTGATCTGGCAAACTTCCGCTTGTTACTGCGTGCCGCGCAAACGTTGGCGGACGAGCTGCACGGACAAGTACTAGATGACAAACGCCAACCCTTTGATCAAGCATCAAAAGAGTACTATTTAAGTTTGATTAGTTAAGCCTGTTCTAGCCCATCGGATAACTTGAACCGCACTTTGCTTAAAAGTGCGGTCTTTTTTAGAAAAATATGATGAATACACAAATTATTTCCCAACAAATTGAGCAGTTGCGCCAACAACTTCGTTATCATGAATACCAATACCATGTGTTGGATCAGCCACAAATTCCCGATGCGGAATATGATCGTCTGTTGAACCAACTCAAACAGCTTGAAGCAGAGCACCCACAACTGATTAGCCCCGACTCGCCGACGCAACGGGTTGGGGCGAAACCACTGGCGGGTTTTCGGCAGATTACCCACGAGCTGGCGATGTTATCATTGGATAATGCCTTTTCCGATCAAGATTTTTATGCCTTCGAGCGGCGAATTCAAGAGCGGTTAGGCAGCGTGGAAGAACTGACATTTTGCTGTGAGCCGAAACTGGACGGACTGGCGGTCAGTATTTTGTATCTCAACGGTGTGCTAAGCCAAGCGGCGACACGCGGTGACGGCACCACCGGTGAGGATATTACCAGCAATATTCGAACCATCCGCAATATTCCGCTGCAACTGTTGAGCGATACGCCGCCAGTGCGTTTAGAAGTGCGTGGCGAAGTGTTTATGCCACATCACGCTTTTGAACAACTGAACCAAGATGCGTTGCGGCACGGGCAAAAAACTTTTGCCAACCCACGTAATGCGGCGGCGGGATCGCTGCGTCAGCTGGACCCGAAAATCACTCGCCAGCGCCATTTGAGTTTGAATGCCTACAGCATCGGGATTTCCGAAGGCGTTGAGTTGCCAGCCACTCACTATGCACGGCTGCAATGGTTGAAATCGCTGGGGATTCCGATCAACAACGAAATCCGTTTATGCCAAGGCAGTGCCGAAGTGCTGAAGTATTACCAAGCGATTGCCGCTAAGCGCGATCAATTGGGCTATGACATTGACGGTACGGTGCTGAAAGTGAATGCGATTGCGTTGCAAGAGCAGCTAGGGTTTGTCGCCAAAGCACCACGTTGGGCAATCGCCTATAAATTTCCGGCGCAGGAGCAGCTTACCTTATTAAAAGATGTCGAATTTCAAGTTGGTCGCACTGGTGCGATCACCCCGGTGGCGAAGTTGGAACCAGTGTTTGTTGCCGGAGTAACCGTCAGCAATGCCACCTTGCACAACGGTGATGAGATCGAACGGCTTGGTGTGGCGATTGGGGATACCGTGATTATCCGCCGTGCTGGTGATGTGATTCCGCAGATTATCGGGATTCTCGAAGATCGCCGTCCGGCAGATGCCAAACCGATCATATTTCCGCAACATTGCCCAGTGTGCGGCTCAGCGATTGTACGAATTGAGGGCGAAGCCGTTGCCCGCTGCACTGGCGGACTGTTTTGCGATGCGCAACGCAAAGAGGCGCTGAAACATTTTGTATCACGCAAGGCGATGGATATTGACGGTGTGGGCGATAAATTGATTGAACAGTTGGTTGAACGGGAGTTGATTCACACCCCGGCGGATCTATTCCGTTTGGATAAAATCACCTTGATGCGCTTGGAACGAATGGGCGATAAATCGGCACAAAATGCGTTGAATAGCTTAGAAAAAGCCAAAAAAACTACGCTTGCGCGTTTTATCTTCTCGCTGGGTATTCGCGATGTCGGCGAAGCCACCGCACAAAATTTGGCGAACCATTTTAAAACCCTTGAGGCAATTCGTGCCGCCGATCAAGAGCAGCTCAAGCAGGTGCAGGACATCGGCGATGTAGTTGCAATGCGGGTCTACCTGTTTTGGCAGGAGGAACACAACCGCAGCGTGGTGGAAGATCTGCTAGCGCAAGGTGTTCACTGGGAGGCGGTAGAAGCAAAAGAAGTTAGCGACAATCCGCTCAAAGGCAAAAGCGTGGTGCTGACCGGCACGCTGACTCAAATGTCACGTGACCAAGCCAAAGCCTATCTGCAACAACTGGGCTGCAAAGTCAGCGGCAGTGTTTCTGCCAAAACTGACTATCTGATCGCCGGTGAGAAAGCGGGGTCTAAACTCAGCAAGGCACAAGAACTGGGAATTTCGGTGCTGTCTGAAGCTGAATTTTTGGCGTTGGTTGCGGAAAGCTAGTCTCTCTTTGTCCCCCTATTTTGTGGGCGGGATAAAGATTTTGCCAGCGTATTGCCGCAGTAAGCCCGATTCTCAGCCGACCAGAATCTCTCAGCCGACCAGAATCTCTCAGCCGACCAGAATCTGGCTTAGTGGTACATCCCAATGTTCAATCGGTAATTGGTTAACCTGTTGACATTGGTGTGCCAAGCCGACGGCGATAACATTTTTCTGTTGCAGATGTTGCAAAGTGCGGTCATAGAAGCCGCCGCCCATGCCAAGCCGATTGCCTTGCCGGTCGAAGGCTACCAATGGAGTGAAGATAATTTCTAATTCATTTTGCGGAACCAACCGAGTGAGATCTAGCGTAGGTTCTGGAATCGCAAACTGATTGGGCTGTAACAGGCTGTTGCGATCATAACGAAAAAACAGCAAATGTCCCGCTGTAAACGGATGCAAACGTGGCAGACAGACAGTTTTTTCCGCCTGCCATAGTTTTTCGATTAAAAGTGCGGTTGAAATCTCGCCGTTAAACGCTAAATACAGCGCCACAGTTTCAGCGTTGCATTGGGCAATCAACGCGAGCGCTTGTCGGCAAATATTTTCTGCCGCTTGTTGCTGTTGCTCAGCACTAAGCTGCTGGCGTTTGGCACGCATTTGACGCCGAATTTGTTGGCGTTGTTGGGTGATATTGAGCGTTGGTTTTGTTGCTAGGCAAGAATCGGTCATAATCGTGACACTTGAATTGCTTCACAGAAGTTTGGATTGGGTCCCGAGGTGCCGTTGCGAATAATCGGTCCTTGAACCCTACGGTTCAAGGGAGCCAGTCATACCGTTTTCAGGCTTCTCGGTCGAACCGAGCTTGCACACCGACAGTGAGGGACCGACTCAATAAAAGTTAAGTATCGGCTCAGGGACTTAATCCGCTGACGCACACCCCAGGAAATTTGTTCTTTAAATACTAGCCTACTTTATCGAAAAGTGCCAGTGTTACAATGTGATAATGTGTCCGTCCGCACATTTTTACGACTATTTGTTTACTATTTGCATATCTGCGCCAACTTCCGCCAGTGCACTGCTCAGCGAGGCATCCAATTGCTGAATGCGATGCAGCATCGAATCTTGTTGTTGATTTTTGCGTTTCTCTTGTTGCAATTCAAAGGTTAAATTCAGCGCAACAATCGATAGCACCCGATCCATTTGCAACATGCCGCTACGTTCCTTCAACTCTCCGACCCGTTGTTCCAATTGCAATGCCGCTTCGCGCAGCGCCGGTTGTTGCTCTTCCGGACAATGTAATCGTAAAACCTGACCAAAAATACGTAATTCGATATTTTCAGACATTTGCTAACCCCATGGACTGGCTTAATAAAAAGTAGCAATTATTATGCCATATTCTGTTGTTTTAACCATAGCGAAAGATGAATTTCGGGATTGTTTTGTTGGTTGTCATCGGCTTTGAGTGATAAAATAAAAGTCAACTTATCAGGAAGAAAAATATGACGACAACAACCTTAGACTATCGACAATTCAATCAGTTACTGAAAACTCATCAAATTGGTTTAAATGCTGCCGAACTGCACGGCTTCCTCAGCGGACTGCTGTGTGGCGGCGGGCAAAAAGCCAATTGGAAATCCTTAACTTATCAATTCACCAATGAGGGACACGCCTATCCCACCGATTTAATGAAAAAAGTCGAGCAGTTGTATCAAGAAATTGATGACAGTTTGAGCGATGAAGAACACTTTCGTTTTGAAATTTGGCTGGACGAAAGTGATATTTTTGCCCGTGCCGATTCGCTTTCCGACTGGGTGAACCACTTCCTATTGGGGTTGGGTTTGGCAAGACCACAATTGGAGCAAGAGGATGACGAAGTTCAAGAAGCGGTTGCTGATTTGAACGATATTGCACGTTTGGGCTATGAAGAGGACGACGATGCCGAAGAGTTGGACGTGGCATTGACGGAAATCAGCGAATATCTGCAAACCATTGCGATGTTTTTCTACAGCAGTTTCAATCAAAAAGCACCGCTTGATACCAGAGTACTTCATTAAACTATATTATTTATTAAAAGTGCGGTAACCATTATGGATTTAACTTATCTGGCAGCTCTGCCAACCACGGAATTTGAACAGCGGCGCCAACGTTTATGCGACCAACTGCCCGACAGCAGTGCCGTGCTGATTTTCTCTGCACAAGAGCAAACTCGCAATGCCGACAGCACCTATCCGTTTCGGCAAGACAGCTATTTTTGGTATTTAACCGGCTTTAACGAGCCGAATTCGGCATTGTTGCTGTTAAAACGTGGCGCTACATATCAAAGTGCGGTTTTCCTGAGACCATCTGATCCATTGCTAGAAACGTGGAACGGACGTCGTTTGGGCGTCGAAAAAGCGCCGGACAGTTTAAAATTGGATGCGGCTTATTCGATCGAAGACATCAATCTGGAATTGCCTAAATTACTCAATGACATCACCGCACTTTATCAAGCAGAAGATCAGCAAGCGTGGGGCGACAAAATTGTCAGCGATAGCCTGCATTATGCGCGCCAGCACCAACGGCAAGGTTTCAGCGCGCCGACACAGCGGATCGACTGGCGACCATTATTAGATGAAATGCGCTTGTTTAAATCGCAGCACGAGGTGGCATTGTTGCAGCAGGCAGGACAAATCTCTGCACTGGCGCATTTACGAGCGATGCGACAAACCCGCCCGAACCGTTATGAATATGAGATAGAAAGCGAAATTTTGCACGAATTCAACCGCCATGGCGCACGGTTTGCGTCTTATAACAGCATTGTCGCCGGGGGTGAAAATGCCTGTATTTTACATTACACCGAAAATGATCAATTATTGCAAGACGGCGATTTGGTGCTGATTGATGCCGGTTGCGAATTTGCGATGTATGCCGGCGACATCACCCGCACTTTTCCGGTCAATGGGCAGTTCAGCCCAGCGCAAAGAGCGGCGTATGAACTGGTGCTGAAAGCGGAAAAACGTGCGCTTGAGCTGTTGGTGCCGGGGGCGAGCATTTATCAAGTCAATCAAGAAGTGCTGAAAATCAAAGTGGCCGGTTTGGTTGAATTGGGGATTTTGCACGGTGAAGTCGAGCAGCTGATTGCCGACAAAGCCTATTTACCGTTTTACATGCACGGCTTGGGGCATTGGCTCGGTTTGGATGTGCATGATGTCGGGCATTATGGCGAAAATCGTGACCGCACTTTGGAGGTCGGCATGGTGCTGACAGTCGAGCCGGGACTGTATTTAAGCAAAAACAGCAATATTCCTGAGCAATATCAAGGCATCGGCGTGCGAATTGAGGATAATATCCTGATTACTGAATACGGTAATAAAGTGCTGACGGCGGCGGTGCCGAAAGAGATTGATGAAATCGAAATCCTGATGCAGCAAAAATAATACAGAAAAAACAGCGAGGATAACGGCAATGGAAAAATCCTATGATCTGGTGATTGTCGGCGGCGCCATGAGTGGCTGTTGTCTGGCGTTGGCGCTAGCACAGCACCTGCCGGATTTACGCATTGCCGTCCTTGAGAAAAATGCTAAAACAAAACCACAGCCACGGCAAAAATGCGGTTTTGATGCACGCAGTATTGCGTTGTCGCAGGGCTCTTGCCAAAAATTGCAGCAGATAGCGTTTAATGCCAAGCAAAGTTTATGGCAGAAAATCGCACCGTTGGCGGAGGCAATCACTCAGATTCATGTGAGTGATCGTGGGCATTCAGGCATTGTTGAACTGTCGTCGCAAGCTTTACAGTTGAGCCGCTTGGGGGCGGTGGTCGAGTTGGCGGCGATGGGCAAAATCTTGCTGGAGGCGATTGATCACTCCCCGAATGTTGATTATCTATCCCCGGTGACGATTACCGAGTTGCAGCGCAGTGCGGATGCTGTTCACCTGCAATTAAGCGATCAATCCCAGTTGCAGACCGCACTTTTGGTCTGTGCTGATGGCAACCATTCCACGATAGCACAGCAATGCGGCATCCATTATCAA
Organism: Testudinibacter crocodili; assembly: GCF_006228025.1. Lineage (NCBI taxonomy): Bacteria > Pseudomonadati > Pseudomonadota > Gammaproteobacteria > Pasteurellales > Pasteurellaceae > Testudinibacter > Testudinibacter crocodili. Next base: position 4,233 of record NZ_VDHF01000039.1, on the reverse strand, counting down.
ACCTTGAACGACTATCAACAAAGTGCGGTGATCGCCAATGTTAAAACTGCGGTGGCGCACGATGGGCGGGCTTTTGAACGCTTTACCGCACAGGGACCGTTGGCGCTGTTGCCTTTACAGCAAGATTGGTTATCGTTGGTGTGGTGTGTACGCAACCCTGAAGCGCTGCTGGCGTTAGATTACACCGACTTTTTAGCACAACTGCAACAGCAATTCGGCTGGCGGCTTGGCAAATTTGAGCAGATCGGTAAACGGAGTGCGTATCCACTGAAATTGCAAAAAGCTGATCGTCAAATTCATCACCGCTTGGCTTTAGTCGGCAATGCGGCACAAACGCTACACCCGATTGCCGGACAAGGCTTCAATTTAGGGCTGCGTGATGTCACTTGTCTGGCGGCGATCTTGGTGCAAGCGGTGCAACAGCGGCAAGATTTGGGCTCAAGTGCGGTGTTGCAGCGCTATCAACAGCAGCGGCAAGCGGATCAGACACGGATGATCAACCTGACCGACAGTTTGGTCAACACTTTCGCCAACGATTTGCTGCCGTTGCAAATTGCACGCAACGCCGGTTTGTTGGCACTGTCCGCCTTTGCACCGTTGCAGCAACAGTTTATCAAACCGACATTAGGCTGGGTATAACAGACGGAATATCAACATGAAAAATGCAGATGTAGTGATTATTGGCGGTGGTATGGTTGGTTTGGCGCTTGCGGCTGCACTGGAAAACAGCGCTTGCCAAATTGTGATTGTCGAGGCGTTTGCGCCGGATCCAAACAGCTTGCCGAACCTCAGCAACCGAGTCAGTGCGCTGAATCTTGCCAGCCAAAAAATGTTGCATCAGTTTGGCGTGTGGCGGTCATTGAAACAGGGACGTTGTTGTGATTATTCGCAAATGGAGGTGTGGGAAAAAGACAGTTTTGCCAAAATTGATTTTGATGCGGCTTCACTGGGTTTGGATCAACTGGGTTATATAATCGAAAACCAACTGATTCGCCACCACTTATGGCAAAAAATTACGCGCCAAACGAATGTTGAAATTCTGCACGGTAAGCCGAAAAGTTTGAATATCAATCAACAATGTGCTTTGCTTACGCTGGAAGATGGCACAATGTTGACCGGAAAACTGGTGGTAGGCGCCGACGGCGCCAATTCGTGGCTGCGGCAACAAACGGATATTCCATTGAATTTTCGTGATTACGGACACCGTGCATTAGTTTGCAATGTCGAAACCGTCGAACCGCACTTGCACAGCGCACGACAAATTTTCAGTCACGATTCAATCTTGGCATTTTTGCCGTTGCAGCAACCGCACTTGTGTTCGATTGTCTGGTCACAACCGCCTGAAGCGGCAGAACAGCATTTGAATATGGACGATCAGGCGTTTAATAAAGCGCTGAATATCGCTTTTGACAACCGTTTGGGCTTGTGCAACGTGGTCGGTAAACGCCAAACGATTCCGCTCACCGCTCGCTATGCCAGAGATTTTGTGAAACCCCGAATTGCGCTGATCGGCGATGCGGCACACACTATTCATCCGCTGGCAGGATTGGGGGTGAATCTTGGTTTTATGGATGCGATGGCGTTGGCACAAGAGATTGAGAAAAATCTACAGCAACATGTTGATATTGGCGAGCTGCGTTATTTGCGCCACTACGAACGCTGGCGCAAAAGCGAAGCGGTAAAAATGCTCGTTGCAATGCAGGGCTTTAAATCGTTGTTTAATGACTCAAATCCGCTGAAAAAACTGCTACGCGGGGTTGGCATGACATTGACCGACAAACTGCCGATAGTCAAAGATCAATTGATGGCACAAGCGCTGGGACTCAATGGCGATCTGCCACAAAAAATCAAACAGATGCCGAATGATGAATTAATCTTCTCTTGAATGGAGATATAATGCCTGTAATACTACGCTTTAAAGGATACAAATTTTTCTTTTACTCTAATGAAGGCAATCCTAGAGAGCCTGCACATATTCATGTTAGAAATGCAGAAGCCGAAGCTAAATTTTGGTTGGCACCACAAATATCTTTGGCGCAAAATGATGGATTTAACGCAAAAGAATTAAGAGAATTATTAGATTTTATCCACCAACATTCAAGAATATTACTGGAGGCTTGGAATGACTATTTCAGCTAAGAATGTGAGATTTGATGAGCATACCATGTGGGTTGAGTTGAATGATGCTCGCACTATAGGTGTGCCGTTAGCATGGTTTCCAAAACTTTTACAAGCCAGTCAAGAAGAATTAAGTTGCTATGAACTTAGTCGTAGGGGTATTCACTGGGAGCAGCTTAACGAAGATATTTCGGTTGAGGGATTGCTTGCTGGACGCGGGGACCTCACTTACAAATATAACCATATCGCCTAGCGAATTAATCTTATTTCTTACATAACAAAAGAGCGGTTTTCCTCTACAGAAAACCGCTCTTTTACAAATTTAATCAAAGATTAAATAATCGCATAAGCCAGGGTATAACCGACAAAACAGGCAGTGACGACACCAATTAAACCCGGTACCATGAAACTGTGGTTGAAGTAGTATTTGCCGATTTTGGTGGTGCCGGTGACGTCGAAGTTGACGGTGGCGATGTCTGACGGGTAGTTCGGGATAAAGAAGTAACCGTAGGTTGCCGGCAGTAAACCAATTAACAGTGGTGCAGGTAAACCGATTGCTAAACCGACCGGCAACATCATGCGTCCGGTTGCCGCTTGGCTGTTGATCACCACAGAAACTGCAAACAGTGCAAATGCAAAGCTCCATGGGTAGGATTGCACCATTTCAGTGACACCGGCTTTAAACGACGGCATCGCATATTGGAAATAGGTGTCGCTCATCCAAGCAATACCAAAAATCGCAATCATTGCCACCATACCGGATTTAAATACCACACCGTTCGGCACGGTTTGCGGATTGGTTTTGGTGGCGACCAAAATAATCCCTCCAAAGGCAAGCATCATCATCTGGATAATAATGCCCATGGAAATCGCTTTGTTTTCGCCGATGGTTCTGACTTCTGGGAAAATCGCGACAATCACAATAATCACCAACGCTAAGATAAACAGCAGTACCGCATTGCGCGCTGAACTTGGCAGAGCTTCGTTCAGGGTGGTGCTGGTGGTATTGGCAATTCGGTCTTTCCAGATTGGGTCTTGTAGACGGCGTTGATATTCTGGATCGTCTTTCAGTTCTTTGCCACGGCGCAAACTGTACAGTGACATCATAATCACCCCGGCTAAAGTAGCAGGAATGGTAACGGCAACAATGCTCAGCAAGGTAACGTGTTCATAGCCCGGCAACTCGACGATTTGGGTCAGGTAATAAACTACGGCGGCAGAAATCGGGCTACCGGTAATCCCCAATTGAGAGGAGACAGAAGCGGCTGCCATCGGGCGTTCCGGACGGATACCGTTTTTCAGTGCCACATCACCGATAATCGGCATAATGGTGTAAACCGCATGCCCTGTACCCAGCATCAACGTCATAATATAGGTGACTAAAGGGCCTAAAATGGTGACCATTTTCGGGTTGCGGCGCAAAATCCGTTCAGCGATTTGCAGCATATATTTCAAACCACCGGCGGCTTCTAGAATCGAAGCACAGGTGACGACCGCGATAATAATCAGCATGACATCAATCGGCGGCGAAGACGGCGGCATACGCAGCACAAACACTTCAATTAGCAAGCCGATTCCGGAAACTACCCCTAAACCAACCCCGCCAAAACGGCTGCCGATATACAGCATGATTAAAAGAAATAAAAACTCTAAATACAGCATATTAATTCCTTGCATAAAATTAGTCATAAAACGGCGCTATGATACGAAATTTATATCAGTAAACAAGCAGCAAATATGCAAGAATTGATTTATCTCACTAATAATAGTTATTGGCTACATTTTTGTTGCAGAAATATTTAAGTAATGCAACATCTGTGTAACTTTTCACTATTTTACGGAGATAAAAATAGCGTAAACTCTTTTTATTTTTTTGATTTAAGTTTTAATCAAATTATTAAACATTTCAGTTAAACGTTCATCGGCTTTTTTCAGTTTTTCTTGAGTATGATACAACCATGTTTCATGCTGGCCTAGTTGCTCGGTTGCTTTATTTAAAATTCGCTGTACTTCTTCCGGATTAGTTCCGCCCAATGCCAGATGATTGTTAATCATATTACTTGGTTCCAAATGGCTAAAGAAAGTCTCTTATACACATCTCCGAGCCCACGAGAC